>JAYEKW010000016.1 GCA_034716895.1 Candidatus Neomarinimicrobiota bacterium | reverse complement strand
ATTTGGGAAATCGTTTCTTTTGCCAACATCCATTTTCTGATGCCTGGATTATTTCTCCAGTCTAAAATCATCAATTTTTCAGACATGGATAAATCAATAAAATTTTTAAATATACTTCCCGGTTCACCAATAAGTTTGCGCACATTGGTAAGCAAAAGCTCAGAATCGAAACATTCCATGGTGATAAAGTGACTGTCTTTCAAATATTCCAGCATATGGGATTGATTATCCGCTGTTTTTATTGCAATAAATGGTAGCTGAAATTGCAGGATCTCGTGGACAAGTGCACTGGGGGTAATTATGGCATAGTCTGAATTATGCATGAGTGATGCCATATTTTCAGGGTTAACATGCAATGATACGCTTGCTTTACCAGCAACGTATTTAATCAATTCTTCCAAGTGTTGTTTGGCTGTACTCGTAACAACAATTGGCCGAAGATTTGGATATTCAGCCAATACCAATAGTATTTTCATTAATATATTTGAATGATCAGATCCACCCATTGCTACAAATACATTAAAATGAGAACGTGGATCACTCAGATTACTGATTTTCAGATTCTCATCCATAAATTGATCATCGATAAGTGTATATTCAGCTCCACAACGTAGTTCACATCTCTCCGGAATCAGACCGGCATACTTTGATTCATCTGCATACAGATTGTGATTCAACAAAATATCACAGAAATGTGGTTGATAGGTGTCATCAAGCACAAGGAGCAGTATATCGCACTGTTCTTTTAGCTTTTTTTCATATTCCAGGTCTATGCCATAGTGATCAATAACGATCATATCAATTTTTTCATCACTAATAATGTTGATCATCTCTTCCACTGCATTTGATTTGAGATGTAATAATCTATGACCACATTTTCTGATATAGTCATTGATATTCCCTGGTAGATCTTGGGTGGCAAAAGTGATACTATCCAGTTTATACTGTTTAGCCAATACCAGATCTCTTGTGATATGTCCTATGCCAATTTCCGAAGAAGAATCTGCTCTGAATAGTATATTTTTCATCGTTCCATCGATTGTTTTTGTAGAATCTTATACATAAGCTCCGCTCTTTCCCAATCTTCATGAGTGTCAATATCCTGAACCAAATGGCTGGGAATTATCACAGGTATGCTATGCTTGCTGAACATGATTTCAGTGGATGTCTGTTTTAGTTTTCTCCAATAAAACTGACCTGCGTCCTGATAGGTCTCTTCAAGATCCTGACTTCTGGATGTGAAATGCTCTGGCCACAGCATCTCGCATCTACCGTTTGCAGTAATTTTAAAAGCCCTTTGCACTGGAAACGGCATTATTGCAGCAGAAAATGCATTTATTGCATCTGATTTTTCCAGTTTCTCAAATCCTTGCTGCAAGTAAACACTTCTCAATAGTGGTGCGGTTGCATAGACTGTACAGACATAGTCATATTCTTGATCATATTGCTCAAGCCAATCCAATGCATGACCCATTACTTCAGCAGTAGTTGCAAAATCATCAGCCAACTCTTTCGGACGAATAAATGGTACTTCAGCTCCATATTTTCGGGCGACCCGGGCGATTTCTTCATCATCTGTGGATACAATTATCCTATCGAACAAATCTGATCTCTGGACAGTATCAATGGAATATGCGATCATTGGCAGACCACAAAATTCTTTAATATTCTTATGCGGGATTCTCTTGCTACCCCCTCTGGCAGGGATAATTGCAACCTTGCTAGTCATTATCTACCCTACCTGGATCATATTGATCAGTACTGATCATAAAAATCTCGTATTGTTTCCACAACATGATCTTGTTCATCATCGCTAAGCCCGGGAAATAAAGGCAGTGAAAGTGCTTTGGAGAAATATTCCTCACAGACAGGGTAGTCACCCTCACTAAAGCCATATTCCTCCTGATAATAGGGATGAAAGTGGACAGGGATATAATGAACCTGGACCAAGATATCATGCTCATGCAGGTAGTGATAAAGTGCATCCCGATCTTGAGCCTGAATAATGTACAGATGGTAGGATGACTCACCTGCCGCCGTGTGTTTTTGAGGCTTCAGGAAGGAAATGTCTTTCAAATATTTATCATAACGGGCAACCAGATACGACCTTCTCTGGATCCAATGGTCACTTTTAGCAAGTTGACTCAATCCCAGCGCACTTTGGAAATCTGTGATTCGGTAATTTGCACTTAATGTATTCATCTCATACAACCAGGGTTGGGCCAGGCTGATCGCAGTTTCCTGAGGTTTTGCAATCCCATGAGTCCGTAAAGAAAGTAAGCTAGTGTACAGTTTGCGATCATTTGTCGTGATCATACCACCTTCACCGGTTGTGATCTGTTTGACTGGATGAAAACTAAAAACAGTAAGATCAGAATGCGAGCAATCACCAACACGTCGAACCAAACCAGTTTTATCTATCCATTTTCCACCAAGGGCGTGGCAAGCATCTTCAATGACATACAAACCATACTCTTTTGCCAGAACCTGAATAGTCTCCATGTCAACTTGAGCTCCAGCAAAATGTACAGGAATTATGCCTGCATACTTTTGTCCAGATCCCAGAGCTGTTTTTACCTGGTCTACTGAAATATTGAGATCATCTGGATCAATATCAACGAGATGCGGAATTCCATTATTCAAGGCAATACTATTAGCAGTAGCTACAAAAGTATTGGGAGTCGTGATTACATGGTCACCTGATTGTATGCCGAGAGCCTTGTTCGCCAGGATGAGGGCGGCAGTACCATTTGATACAGCTACCGCATATTTTGCCCCGCAGTATTCTGCGAAAGCATCTTCAAATTCGGCCGTTTTTGGTCCCTGGGTTATTAAACGGGCATGAAGTGCCTCTACTACAGATTCAATATCTGCAGTATCAATAGACTGTTTGCTATACGGAATATTCTCCATAACTGCTCACAGCTTTGAACTTACATGATTGTTGATCAACTCCCGAAGATGTGGAACATCAAGAAAATCAGAATTATTCTTACTGTTATACTTAAACCCCTCATCCAGAAGATGGCATTCCACACCAAGTTTTCGTTGCCGTTCCATCGTCTCAATAGCAATGGAGGTTGATGGAAACAAAATGAAATAATCCTTAAATTCCAGTGTGCTAATGGCATCGGTTTCAGTAATCAGATCCTCATGAATTTTCTCACCAGAACGAACACCAATGGTCTTTAGTTTAGCTTTTGGTGCCATGGCTTTTGCTACATCAACTATTCTATATGATGGGATTTTAGGTACGTATAATTCTTGTCCACGCATCCGCAATAAACAATCCAGAGAAAATTGCACACCCTGTTCAAGGGTAATATTAAATCGAGTCATTCGTGGATCAGTAATGGGCAAACAGCCCTCATTTATTTTAGACTTAAAAAATGGAATAACAGAGCCACGACTACCCATCACGTTGCCATAGCGAACGACGGCAAAGCGAGTATCTTTGCGACCAGCATAATTATTGGCAGCTACAAACAGCTTGTCTGAAGCAAGTTTAGTGGCTCCGTATAAGTTAATGGGAGCTGCAGCTTTATCAGTACTCAGAGCCAAAACCTTTTTAACATTTACTGCAAGCGATGCATCAATAATATTTTGTGCTCCTATAATATTGGTTTTGATCGCTTCAAAGGGATTGCGTTCACAAGCAGGTACCTGTTTCATAGCTGCAGCATGGACAACCACATCAACCTGGGCTTGTAGAGCCAGGTGAACTCTTGCTCTATCTCTGACATCACCAATAAAATAATCAACACGTGGATCTGAGATCTCATTGCTCATCTCAAACTGTTTAAGCTCATCCCGACTGAATATAATAATCCTTCTTACTTCGTGATTTGCTAAAACTTCCTTCGTGAAGTGTTTGCCAAATGATCCGGTTCCACCGGTAATTAAGACCGTTTTTCCTGTAAGTTCCAAAACAGATTCCTAACTCGCCATTCGTAGCGTTTTATAAAAAATCATTTTCTAGCTTTTCAGTATTCTCATTATTTCCAATTAAGACGTATCTACAGTTCATCTTATACGTGCTTTGGTTTTTTAATTTTTTTCAGCCCTTGCAAAACGTTATCTAATTGGGTTGTACTGGCTGTGGCTGCTCGATTTTGAGCTTGGATCTTTTCATAGATCTCATTGCGGTAAACAGCTACATTTTTTGGTGCATCAATGCCGATCTTTAAATATCTGGAAGAGCTCTCTAGAATGGATATAATAATATTATTCCCAATTCGAATACTTTCTCCAGACTTCCTTGTCAATATGAGCATACCGTCCCTGGTCCTTATTCACACTATTCAAGTTCGTTATTCAATGGATGTTCGACAGATAAGCTGGCATTATCCAGGATGACCTGATTGGCTGCGCCAGATACTGGATTAAACACAATGGGTGCTTTAATGTTAGCTGTGAACTCTTGAGTTCCCTGATTAATTTTCAGGATCACATATTGCTCTGAATCCCCTGTCGCTTCGAGATCCAGAATCTGTAATTCCCTGGGGGGAATATCTATATCCTTCCAGATAGCCAACAACTTGGCATCGATCACCAACATTGAAATATCAGGCTGCTCAACCGATTTCAAGGCACAAAACGGTGCATATCCATCCAGCTCAGCCAAAATAAATGTAGTCAGATTCTCAAAGCCCGGTAAGCCATTGATCAAATCAATACTTCTGAGGGTTGCCATTGGAATCCCACCAAAGGAATGACCGTTAGCAGGTGTTTCTGTTTGCACGGTTTGTGATTCACTATTCATCTGATAAAATCCATAATATTCAGCTGCAGAGCCTTGGAAGTAACCTGAAGAGCAGCCTCATAGGCCATTTCCTCTCCATTGTACTCCATGATCACTTCAGCCAGATTTGAGTCTTCAGTTTCGGATAGAAATGATAAAATATTTGTACGAGCCGTCTCGATTCTGGAGTCGCTCATGAGCATATGGCTTTTCACCAGACCATTTTTTGATTCCAGCCCCAACAGATTATTTGCGGCACTATCCAGATCAGTAAGATAGCCTGCAACAGTCGCAGCATCATCTGCTTCCAGGGCTTCCCTCAGTGCGATCAAAGAGTCAAAAACGCCTGCTGCAGCGAGTTCAGTACCGGTGATATTGATCTCAACATCCAGACCCTCTGATATGTGGCGACTCATTTTCCCGTTATTGCCGCTGTAGGTCACTACGTTTCCATCATATTCAAAAGGCTCCATATTCAAGGTATCTGTCCCTGAAAAAATGGATTTTCCTAAATAGCTACTATTGGCGATGGAGATCGTTTGTTCGATGATGCCATTGATGCGATCCGCCAATACCAGTCGGGTGCTGGCTGATTGCGAGGCATCCGCGCCCTGGATAGCTACCGAACGGGCTTCCACTACCAGATTATGAAATTCATTCATCACCATGGCATTGTTATCCACAAATCCGAGGCCATTGTTGATATTCCGCACATATTGATCATACTGTGACAAAGTTTTGCGATATCTGGATGCACGCGCAAATTTGACCGGGTCATCTGATGAATTGGTGATCTCTTTTCCAGTGGCAGCATATTTCTGGAGCTCACCCATGTTTTCCCGACTTAAATTCAGGTTTTGAATTAGATTTCTAGACATGATAGATTGGGTAACTCTCATACTATTTCCTCCATCAAATCAAGGCCAACACTGACTGGATCAATTCATCCGCCACTGCGATCATTCGGCTGGCAGCCTGATATGCTTGTTCATATTTAACTAAATTGGTCATTTCTTCATCCAGGGAAACACCTGAGATCGAATCCCGTTGATTCTGCAGAGCGGTCACCACCATTTCCTGACTGGTTCTTAAGAATTTTGCTTCCTGAACCTTACTGCCCACCTCGCTTAGCATTGAGTTATAATAATCGGAATATTTTACGCCCTGTAGGAGGTATCCATTTTGAAGGTTAGAAATATCAGCAGCGATCTGACCATTACCAGCCTCATCCGCAAAACTTGAAGTTGCAATTAAGAGTGGGTCATCGATTATGTTCGTACTGACAGTCAGGCTATCTGCACCGCCGATGTTGGTTTTGAAAAAATTTTGATCTGTATCATTATCAAGATTAAATCCTGTTCGATGAACCTCGTTCACTTCTTCAGCAATGGAAACTGCCAGAGCATCTATTTCCCGTAAATAGCTCGGGATCTTTGCATTATGCGCTTCCAGCAAGCTTCCCAGAGTACCTCCAGTAATGGCACTCAGAGTTCCCCCTTCAGAGAAGGACACATCTACGGTGTAATAATCTGTGAATGGTGCAATTGTAACATTCAACTCATTGATAAAATCATTGTTAACCAATGGAACCAGTACATTTCCGCCAGTGGTTATGCTTATGATATGGTCACTATCCTCAGCCACTTCAATATTTATAATCTTGGATAGTTCAGTAATGGCAGCATCCCGGCTGTCGGCCAGATCGTATGAGTAAGTTGCACCCATCGTTTCATTGATGGATTTTATTTCATGCAACAACCTGTTCACCTGGTTAACAGTTGCCTCAACATCATAACCAACCTCACGCTGCATATTGTTAAGATCAATATCCAGTTGATTAAAAGTATTTGAAAGCAATACTCCCCTGTCCTTAACAATAGCCCGGGCCGTATTACTCTCAGGATCATTAGCGAGATCACTCCAGGCATTCCAGAACTCGGTCATGATGTTAGACAAGCCGGAATTACCTGGTTCATTAAATAATGATTCAATCTGGGAATAAACTATTTCATCAGACTCATACCGTCCCATAAACTGGTTCTTGTACCATAATTGTCTCTGGATAAACCCTGATTCCAGGCGATCAGTACTGTCCTGTTCACGAAAAGCCAAACCGCTATTGGGAGAGATCAACGCGCCAATATCAGACCGTCTGCGAACATAATTTTCATTGCCTACATTAGATATATTTCTAGCAGTAGTTTCGATGGCTGATTGATAGGCAGACAAAGCGATCCGAGAAGTTCCCATTATGGTAGATATTGACATTTAAATCCTCATACCTGACAATCCACACGGGCGTTGTGGGTTTGATCGTCATATACCTGCCCATGGCCACCGTAGTGGATGTTTTCATTCTCAGCTTTGCCTAAAAGGACCTGAACAAGCCCTCTCACTAATTCAAGGGAGGAATTAAGGAGGAATTCATTCTCACGATTTGCGTGAGCAATTTGATCAAGTCTGAGAATGAGGTGTTCCCGATACTCGATCAACTGTTGTGAATAATGAGAGGGTGTCAGATCGATCAATTCCATTAACGAGGGTGTTTTACAACTCATTTTTGATACTGCTGCAATCGTAGCTGCCCGTAGTTCCCTTGCCCGGGTTGCGGTGCGTATCTTTGGAATCAATCGTTGTTCTTCGTGAACATTGTTTTGGAGGGATTCAACATCCCCTTTGATAATATTGGATTGCTTGGCTTTCAAAAGATCACCAAGTTGATTGTACAATTTGACTTCATGTTCAAGACACTGGATCAGTTCCTTGAAGGCTCCGTCTCCATTATTCAGGAGTTCATTCATTGCTCATCCTTTAAGGAACTAATACTTTGTAATACATTGAAGGTTTGCAGGTAGTCCTCACCACCAAGCTCTTGTGTATCTGGTGCTCCATCCATACTCCGTAATGAAGCAAAGATCATTTTTGAGAGCCCGATGCCACCCCCCTGCGTCATAGCATCACCCATGACGGAGCTAAACATCATGGTGGAGAGTGAGTTTTTTCCACCTCCTAACCCGTCTGGAATGGTTTTCTCCATGGACTTGATCAATTGTGTGAGAAAAACAGCTTCTAACTCATTGCTCTTTTTCATAAGCTGAATATCTCTGGCGCTAAGATCGGTATCTGGTGATGAATTCTTACAAGGCTCGATCTGTTTTTGTTGTTCAATTGCTATATCTGGGGTAATCTTCATCTTGATCCAACCCTAAATGATGATCAGGCGTGCATTTAAGGCACCAGCCTGCTTTAATGCTTGAAATATTGATATTACATCCCGGGGTCGCATTCCCAATTCGTTCAAAGCAGCAGCAAGATCACTTACTGAAGTAGTTTCCTTGATAACTGCATTCTTAACCTCACCCTCGGAAGCTTTCGTCTCTGTCACATATTCCACTACGGTCTGCCCTACATTACTGAAGGCAGCCATCGGTTGGGAAATAATGGGGGTCCGTCTGACATGGATGGTCAAAGCACCATGAGAGATCATGATCTCGTTGATCCGGACATTCCCACCTGTTACCACAGTACCCGTTCGTTCATTGATAACCACCCTGGCATCAACATCAGGCTGTACCATCAATATTTCCACATCTGCAATAAAAAATACGGCTTCATCCTGACTGGTAACGCTGGCAGGAAAGCTGACTTCAACAACTCCGGCATTTAATGGTTTGGCAATGTTAGCGGGAGTGTTTCCCTGGCCCTGGTCGGTATTGATCTTATCAGCAATGCGGCTGGCGGTTCCAAAATCGGGCTCATTTAGCAAAAACCGAACGGGTTGATCCAGTTGGAACCCCAGATTATTGGCAGCTCGCTCCAACACACCACCATTTGGAACCCGTCCCACCAGGGCATGATTCTTTTTTAATTTTTCCCCGGAATCTGTCTCGATATTAAAGCCACCAACAGATACGGATCCCTGTGCCAATCCATAGTGAGTTCCGTCCATTCCACGTAGAGGTGTCATTAACAGGACTCCGCCTTCGAGACTGCTTGCATCCCCAAGTGAACTAACTGTAACATCAAAATGACTTCCCACTCGACCATACGCAGGGGTATTAGAGGTTACCATTACGGCAGCTACATTGCGAGTTCTTAAATAATCTTTGGGAACCGTAATCCCGAACCTTTCCAGCATATTACTAATGGTCTGAACAGTGAATATTGCACCGCGATTACCGGATGATCGATCTCCAGTGCCATCCAGTCCAATCACAAGTCCGTAACCGATCAGGGCATCCTGTTTAGCATTCTCAATGCTGGTGATGTCCTTCAAGCGTACCTCAGCCGACAGTGTGATTGCCAGTAGAAGTCCTGTCAGGATAGTAGTCATTCTTAGCATAATAAGTCCCTAGATACCTGCCCCGGAAACCGCTAGACCCAGCAATACCACCACCATACTGATGGCAATCGTTTTCGATACAGTTGCTGGTGATGCGATTGAATTGATGACTCCGGACTGTCTGTAAACGATCTGTGCATCAGCAATATTATAAGAAAACACGGTATTGTCTGTCCGGATATCGCGAGCTCTCACAGATCCTTCCAATTTCATTATGTTGGCCTCTCCATTCACCTCCACAGATCGTTCGCCCCTGATTTTAAGCAGACCGGCATCTGTCTTTTCGATAATTGTGGCAGTAATCTTACCGGTGAGGCGATCTTCCTGACGGCTGCCATTTGTTTTGTCAACATCGCTGGAGATCACGCTAGTAGCGCCAAATACTGGCAGAAAATTGGCAAAGGTTCCAGCTAATTTCCCATCAGCATTAACGGCTGCATTTGATCTTGATTTGGCATTGGATTCCTGTTTTGCGCTGGCATTTTCAACGATCAGGACTGTGACTACATCCCCTATTGAATGCGCTTTAATATCGGTATACATTGAGGACATGGACTGCGCCTGAATGGAAGCTACCCACAGTAAACCAATTAATATTATTTGTCTGGTCTGCATCTCTTTACCTCAGACTTACTGAAACTTGTTTTGGGCTTTCTAAGATTCCTCTAAATTCTTTCCGGGTCGCAGGACATTGAACTCGAATCTCTTCACCGATCAAGCCTTCATCTTTGGCTATTCCAGCTAACTCCAAGCGAAGGCCATCATTATTGAGCACGATCTGCACTTCGGCTCCCCGCAATACATCAGGTGGAACGCGAACCATATTTCGTTCGATGATCCTGCCTTCCCGAATCATTTGAGTCGCCATTTTAGTGTACACTTGATCAGCATCAGCTAATACACGACAATACTCTCGACCAATTCGCCTTCGTTCAACAAGCACCAGATCCTTTGATAGAATTTCCAGTCGTGAAACATTTTTTAAAGCAGTGGGAACCATGAGATTAGCATGAACCTCAACAGTAATGGGATACTTCTTCCTGACCACTCCATTTACCTTGTGAACCATCCAAAGGGTTTGGTGTCCGAGATTGAACTTGCGCTGTCCTGATTGTACCTGGATCTGTCCGTTTTGCAGATAGGTCTTGTTTATGTTTGAAATATGGATCAATTCCACTTCAATGTGATCTCGAGTTATATCGAGACGTTTGGCAAAGTATTCAGCTACCAGTTTCGCTTGAGCATTCCTTGTATCGGTTGCTTGAAGCAATAAGGGTATCATGCTGATTATCAGCATGTTGCAAATATTATATTTGGATATAAGGCGCATATTTACCGTTTCAGGGCGTTTGTCATAGCCAACATTTCATCAGCTGTTTTCACTGCCTTGGAATTGATTTCATAGGATCTTTGAGCTACAATCAAATTGATCATCTCCTTTACCACATCAACATTGGACTTTTCCAAATAGCCCTGCATGATGGTTCCATACCCTTCATCACCGGCCATCCCGAAATTTGGATCACCTGAGGCTTCGGTGGCTTCCAATAAATTTCCTCCAATGGGTTTCAACCCGGCTGGATTCATAAAATTAGCCAACTCAACCTGTCCGATCTCCAAGGCTATGGTCTCTCCTTCCATGATGGCTGCAACCACACCATCCTGTGCAATGCTAACACTTTGAATGCCATCCGGAAGGCTAATATTGGGGTACATCTTGAGTCCGGCTGAGTTGACTATCTCGCCAACAGAATTAATCCTGAAAGCCCCATCTCTAGAGTAGGTGATCCCGCCATCCGGCATTAATACTTGAAAGAAGCCCTTCCCACTGATCGCCATATCCAGGGGATTGCTGGTTTCTTCGATCGCTCCCTGTGAATAGGATCGAAATGTTGAAATCGGTTTATTTCCCAGGCCAATGTTGATCTCACTGGGCTTTTCATTCCCCTGAGCCCCTTCGGCACTACCGGAATGAATGGTTTCATAGAGCAGATCCTGAAATTCAACTGTAGATTTTTTATAACCAGTAGTGTTTACATTGGCCAGATTATTGGCAATCGAATCAACATTTAATTGTTGTGCTGCCATTCCCAGTGCTGCGGTTCTAAGTGATCTTAGCATAGTGTTCCTCTCCCCCTATTTATAATTTCCAATACTACTGGCTGCCTTGCCAATGGCACTATCCAAGGTTTTCAGAGCCTTTTGGGAAGTTTCAAAACTGCGTTGTAATTCGATCAGGGCGACCATCTCATGGACTGCATGAACGTTTGACCCTTCGATCTTACCCTGCAATATCATCGGCTCTTCCACACGATTATCAATCGCTCCAGATTGAGCCCTGAATAGGTTTGCACCAATCTTTTTAATGTCAGCTTGATTTTCGAAAGAACTGATCTCCAGAGTATCTACAAACTCATCATTAACAAAAACATCACCCTTCATGCCGATCCGAACTTCACCTACGGTGTCGGCACCCAATCCCAGATCGATCCAACCTGCCTGTCCCATTACTGCCTGTCCGGAGGATGTCCTCAGGAACCCGTCAGCCCCTTTGGTAAAATGACCATCCCGGGTATAGACGAATTGATCACCATCATCGATAGTGAAATATCCTTCGCCGGAAATGGCAAGGTCCAGGGGATTATTTGTTTGGCTTAGGTCTCCCTGAGCAAAATCAGTAGCCACATGATTAACAAGATCAGTTTTCTGATTTGAACCCATCAGCTCTGAAAACATCACGTCTCTTTTATAGCCATTAGAATTCACATTTGCCAAATTATTGGCAACCACGCTGTTACGATCCAACTGACCGATCATGGCTTGTTTAAGTTCTGAAAATCTAATGTTCATTATCATATCCCTTGTTTTTGACGGAGGCTTCTATCGCAATTTAAATGCCATGGGTTTTTGAGGGATACAGGCGAGCAATACAGCAGATTCAGGTTATCCCTATACTGTATGTTATCTATCTATATATATTGATGTTATACAAGTACTATTCTGTGATTCTAAACGATTATTAAGAGGGTGTATCTAGTGATGAAAAAGGGAAAGCTTGGTTAACTGCGGAATATTTTTCCGCACAAATATTCAATATTTTCTGAGGGTAATATTCGTGGAACTGACGGCGAGAACAGACACTATTCTCTGGTCATTGAGGCTCCCTACTCAGGTAGTTTTGTCATCAAAGTATCACCTACATAACCGATGTTCTCTGAGCTGGTTATACGGGTAAGACGATTGGTGATCTCCTGAATTCGTCGGGCTTCTTTCAGAATCGCTTTGATCGCATTTTGGGCTTTCTCTGGAGAAAGGGTAGCAAATGAAAGTTCCAGGATCTCAGCCAAGCCAATAACAGAAGTCAAAGGATTATTAATCTCGTGATTGACGGTCACCACTAATTCACCCATGGCTGCCATCCGTTCTTTTTCTACAATCAATCCCTGGGCAGCATGCAGATCCTCCAGAGCAATTGTGAGTCTCTGGTTCTTTGTTTCCAATTTTTCGCGCAGGATGAAGGTTTCCACAATTATTGAAAGTTCTTCTGCCATCACCGTGAAAGATTTGATCTCACTTTGCAGATACATATTGGGAGTTGAGTGACCCAGATTCAGAACTCCTATCAGTTTACCAGCAGCTCTTAGAGGCAGCGATACGAAGGATGTGAATCGCCGTTCTTTACCGGGACGTGATTTTGACAGAGATTCAAGTATGATAGGCTTCTCCTGCTGAGAAACCCAACTTGCCATTCCCATTCCCCTTGAAAAGGGAATCTCTCTGATGAGATCCACAACCTCGGAACCCTCTTGATGCATGATTTCCAATTTGTCTTCCTCCTCTTGATACAGAAAGAGGGTGGCAGACTCAAAAGAAACACTTTTTTCCACCAGGTGAAAAACAGCTTCAAATGTTTCGCCGGCTCCTAAACCCTTCTGCAGCAGGGTCACTATCTCATGCAGAAAATCTGTGGCTACCATATAAACTCCTGTAAACTCTCGATGTGTTCGTTCGCAACAACAAGTATGGATCACTAACTGTTCAAAAGCTCGATCATATTGATCAGCTGGGCACGTTCTTCTGATTGAACTATGGGGATTCGCATCTTAAAACATGAGCCACTTTCTGTTGCAATATATTTTAAGTCCCCCCCCAGCGAGGCAACAATACTACGGGCTACTGACAATCCGGTTCCGGCATGCCTACTCTCATCCCAGGTTGAAAAAAACGGTTCAAACATCTTTGTAGATATTGATTCTGGAATACCCCCAGCATTGTCCTGAATACCTATTTCCACCCATTTCTCCTCAATATTCCTGGTAGATATGGAAATATTTTGCTCCCCAGTGATCTGGTTAACCTGGAAAGCCTGCATGGCATTGGTCAGCAAATTCAAAAATACTTGTTCGAGTTCTGGCACGTGGGCTACAATGAATGGAAGTGAATCACTTAGATCAAGTTCAAGGACAATGTTTGCCTGGCTCAGATCATAGTCCAGAATCTGCAACATGGAGTGCACAATGTCATTGATATCAACTGAACTGGTCTGTTTATCAGCCATGACCTGTGCATAAGACCGAACTTTCTCGACAATAGCAGACAAACGTTCGATATCCCTATGCAATTCACGCACCTGTTTTTGAACCTCATCCAGGCTGGTCAGTTGAGCGATATGATCCAGGCGCAGTTTCATTGCAGTAACCGGTTGTCCCAATGTATGCACCAGACCAACTGACATCTCACCCAGAACCTTCAGACGATCAAATGATACTGAAAGAACCTGGCGATTCTTAAGCTGCATTTCCAGGCTTTTGCGATAAGCGATCTCTTTGGCTGTCACAATAAAATATTTCAAAGATCCTTTTGAATCAGGAATACTGCTAAAATTGATCAAAACCGGAATCTGCTGTTTCCCACCGGATAGTTCAGCCTCAGAGCTGCTACAATAGTCAGGCTCAATGCCGGAATCTGACGATGCAAAGCGACTCCCACTGTGGAGCAATTGCTGAATTTCTCCATCGTCACTGGTGATAAAACTACCCAGGTCCATCCCGATGACAGACTCCAGCGGCAATTGCAGATACTCCTGAGCACTTTGATTGGCATATTCAATCTTGCCCTCAACATTCAGAATGAATATGGCATCTGTAATACTTTCCAGGATCGTTACCGTGGTTGTATAATCTTTGATCTCTTGAATTCGATCCCGTTGGGAACTTTTGATCTCAGATGGAGGGTTGCTTTGCTTTCCGGGTTTCATTTGTCTGATCTGTGTGTAGCGCTCTTATTATGACTACATGCTAAGCGTAGATCGATCCTTTTGAATTTCCTGTTGCGATTGGCCGCAGGTTAAAAACCAGCTTAGGTTTGACAGCTCTGACGGATAGCACGACCTCATCCAATTTATTGAAAGTATGATTTGATTCAGTCAGGATGTTATTCCCCCATATTCTAAGAATATATATATGGTTCCCCAATACCTCTACAATACGACCATCAAGTTCCATTCCTGGCTGAAGTCTATCCACAAACTGCTCCAGTCCTGAGACAGCCCATACGTTTCGAAATTCCGGTTGTGTCTGTTGCTCAGTCACTGTCCAGATTCATTGTTTGATATTGAATACGCAGTGAGGCTTCATCATAACTGATATTGTCTGTCTGCATAAGCTCACGGATCCTCGCCTCCTGTATTTCAGGCGTATTGACTGGAGGAACATCGTTATCGACTTCCGGAACATGATCATCATTTTGAGCCTTCCGGCCAAGTACATCGGCAAATTTCTGCGATTTGGCTGGCCACTTTTGTTTCATTTTGATGATGGTCAGAATTATGCCTAGAATTAAAAGAACCAATCCTAAAACACTTGATGCGATCATGACAGAATCCTTGAGCATACCCCAAACCTTTTTGGTACTATTCCTATGAGTGGTCCCACTCGCTATAGACCGTCCCTCTCCAGAAGCAAAGCTTAGGTTCGAATCATGGGAAGGCTGATTCGGGCTAGCTGGATCAAATAATTGCATTGGTGTGGACTCATGGAAGATGAATTCGAGGCGGTACTCATCCAGATCAAAAGAATAGGTGCACCTGACGTCATCATAGGGTAGCGTTTTGCCAGTTATAGCCACTGTTTGTGAGTCTATAAGGTCAACTTGAAAATGAATGGGGTATTGCCCATGGTCTCGCAGCATTCGATTCCCGAGATAGGCAGATGTTTCGAACCCAGTAAGTTTTATCCAAAAGCTACCTTCATTACCATTGGTTTCATAGATGGGATACAAAAGAGTTGAACCGGAGTTTAAACCCTCGCCGGAAATGCTGAGCCAACGACGCGATGAATCTTCTCCACTGTTTATTCTTAAGGCTTGGATCAATACTTCGTCAGCTTTTAGGTCTTCTACCACCTCGATCGCTATATCAGTGACCGCCATTTTCTCTTGACTACATCCAGGATCGTGAAGCATCAATAAGCTTGCAAGAATCAATATAGTCTTCGCTCTGGGCATTGTTATCCTATGGTCAAATCGATGTGCGAACCGGGAATCAGGTCATCATCTTCCGCAAGATTCTCGTTGATTGTGACCTTCTGAGGAAGTTTTTCACCGGATGACAGATTTACCGAGTCATGCTCACGCTCAAGTGTTTCTTCCTCATCTGAGCCTGTTTTTTTCTGCTGTTCCCGATCCATTTCTTTACCAACCGGCTTGATGGCCTGGGAAAAGCGAACAGGCTTTGAACTATACGTGCTACCTAATTCATCTGCAGGCATTATTAGGTTCCTTTTTTTTGATTGACCTGAACCCGTATCTCGGCCAGTGTCTGGCTTAGTATCTGACTTATCCGAGATTCGGATAGTCCCAGGATCATACCAATATCTGCCAGGGTCAATTCCTCATAATAGTAGAGTGCCAATACCAATCTTTGTCTTTCCGGAAGATGCTTGATAACGCCCATAAGTTCCTGTTTTAAGGCCTTCTGGCCAAATATTTCATCAGGAGAAAGCTGGGATTCATCTTTGATGACATCAAGACGCTGCATGGAATCTGTATCATCCCCCCCCACACTATCATTCAAAGACAGGTGTTCGCGGCTATCACCCTTGAACAACATGGCATTCAACTCCTCTGTAGTCACGTTCATTTCATCGGCTATCTCACTCAAGGCAGGATCACGACCCAGTTCCTGACGCATGTTATCAGAGAGCATAATGATCTTTTTGCGGATACTGTAAGCATCCTTACTAACCGTACTTTCTCGGCGTATTGCATCAATCATCTCACCGTGGATCCGACGATAAGCAAAGGTTTTAAAGCTGGCTCCTTTGCCTGATTGATAGCGATCCAAAGCTGTTAAAAGTCCCACAATCCCAAATTGATACAGATCCTCACGAGCTAAACTGCCAAATTGATCGATCTTTATGCGACCAGCGATGTATTTAACCAACGGCAGAAAGGCTTGAATTGCCTCTTCTCGGATACGATCATCACCTGTTAAGGTATATTGTTGTACGAGATGCTCACCATCATGGTGAACTACTTGAGTCCTTTGCATCATGCATCACTCTTCTTTTGCGGTGTCATTACAATGAGACCTAGTTTTAATATTTGTCCGGATAGATAGAATGCGAACAATACACCAACAAAAACGATCCCTGTTCGAAGAAGGCTTGTTGTGATCGATATCTCTCCGATAAGACACATCACAAATGTTATAGCTGAAACGAGTATGGCGAATTTATTTGCTAGTTTGATCATTGATATTTCCTACAATCTCATTTCTGTTCTCTCTAACACCATCAAACAGACTGATTCGTTCTGAAGCATCCTTTGAGGGCAGCTTCAATAAATTTCTAGTCATCATTTTCAAGGAATTCGAGGGTCGCGAATTTGGGTATTCAAGAACAACGGGAACCTGACGACGAACTGCATCCTGAACACTGTCATCACGTACAATCGCTCCTCCAAAAAGAATTTTATTCTGCAAAAAGCGTTGAACCATCAAATCCATCTTTTTGTATAAATTTTCACCCTCATCATCACTTTGAACCATATTTGTAACCAACATGATGGGCAGATTAGGTGCCTTCTGCAACAGGATCTTGATCACCCCATAAGCATCTGCAATGGAAGCTGGATCAGGGGTTACAACCACAATAACCTTGTCTGCCCCTAATGAAAAAGAAGTGACATTTCGACCAATACCAGCACCCGTATCCACGATCACCAGGTCGTAGTTGTGTTCGAAATTCAGAAAGGCATCACCCAAACGTTTAATCACTTTTTCCTCAGCATCGATCATATCCAAAACAGCTGATGAAGCTGGCATGACATCAATACCAGTAGGTCCCTTCACAATAATTTCTGCCAAGGCCTTCTCACCGGATATGACATCTGCCAAGGTGGCTCCGGGACGGATGCCCAACATGAGATCCACGTTGCCAAGATGAATATCGGCATCAACCAGCAGTACATTTTTCTTTAGACGTCTCAACAGCAGCGCTAGATTGACACTTATATTGGTCTTTCCGACGCCCCCTTTCCCGGAGGTGATGGCAAATATCTCAGGCCGATTATTCTCCACCCTCAAATTCGAGAGTGCAAAAATACTGGGTGTTGTACGTGGTTCCAGCATTAGTTGTCCAGAGCGTTAATCAGTTTATCCCAGATGTATATTCCATTGGGAATGTGAATTGTTTCGGGGATTTTCTGTCCATCACAAACAAAGGCGATCGGTAATCCAATCTCGGCCGCCAAGGTCACCATTTTCCCTTGACGACAGGTTTCATCCAATTTGGAATAGATCAATCCTGTTGGTTTCAAGGCCATGAAAAGACCTGTTGACATAAAGAGATCATCCAGATCTGTTGCCATGCTGAGGGTTAATAAAATATCCGTGGGGTTGAGTACGTTGAAATAATTCTGCATCTCCTGGATATATCCGTGAAATGAGGGACTTCGAGCGGGAGTATCCACAAGGATCAGATCGTATTCCTGTAAAGTTGCCATCACTTTTTCCAATTCTTCCAGATTACTGGTTTTATGAAAAGGAATTGTTGTGATCTGAGAGAATACTTCGAGTTCACTACTGGCAGCCATCCGGTAACAATCGGTGGATATGATCGCCACCCTTTTTGCTCCCATGAGACCTGGTTTGGATGCCAGCTTCATGATCGTTGTCGTTTTCCCAACGCCTGTGGGTCCCATTAAGACCGTTACACGGGGTCCCTCTTTAGGTTTTTTCACATAGGTCTGGTAACCCTGAAACAGAGTTGATATCTCACTCTGGATGATGTGAAATGCGTGACGTTCACCTACCATATGCTCATCACTCAGATGTGATTGCGCACGCCTGACCAGCATGGCCGCATGGGATTTTGACAGCCCGGAATTGACAAGCTTCTGATGAACTCCGCCAAAGGGATATGGAAAATCATGAATATCTGCCCGCTTTAGAGCTCGCTGAGCTCGATCCAATTCACGCCGTAAGGATCGTAATTCCTGTTCCAATGCTGCATCAGGCATGCTGGAATCTGTTTCCCGTTTATCAATAAGCGAGGTCAAGTATTCTCTGAACTGCTGAGCTTCAGGATCATTTGATTTCAGAGCTGCAGCTGCAGTCATATTATCCAGTGAGTGTGGGTTACCGTCAGGATGATACTCGGTTCTGCCATTCAATTTTTCTGAATTGATCTTGGAAATGCGGGCTATGACCTCTGCCTTGGCTGATTCGCGTCTTGCCTGGCTTAAGATCTTCTGCATATCTTGTCCACTGTTTGCTCTGTTATCCATTGGGATACCTCACTGCTCCGACTGATTTAAGATTAGTGTCAGATGTTAACTCGGCGTAGGAAAGCACTGAGACATCTGGTAAAACCTGATCTATGAAATTTTTTACATGTCGCCTGATCTGGGGACTGACCAATAATGCTGGGCGGGAACCTTCAGTCAACATGGCTTGAACTTTTTCACCGATAGAATCGAATATCTTGTTTACTTCAGCAGGTGAAAAACCGAGGTTAAAGGCTTGTGCGTTACCATTTTTTACAAAACCGGCAATTTTATCTTCAAGTTGAGGCTCGAAAGTGGCAATGGTAACCTGGCCGCTATTCTGTTTATAGTTCGCTGTAATTATATCGGAAAGAGATGCACGTACATATTCTGTCAGTATATCAGGATCTTTGGTCATGCCGCCATAGTCTGCAACTGTTTCAAGAATGGTCACTAAATTTCGGATTGGCAATTTTTCCCGGAGTAGGTTTTTGAGTACTTTTGTCACCACTCCCAGCGGAATAACATCAGGAACAAGGCCATCGATAACAGCAGCATGGCTTTCTTTTAAATGATCCAGCATCCGTTGGGTTTCCTGTCTGTCTAACAGCTTGTAGGCATTTGCCTTCAGGACTTCAATAAGATGGGTGGCAATCACAGCCGGCGCTTCAACCACTGTGTAACCTGACATCTCTGCCTTATCACGCTCTTTTTCATTAATCCAGAGAGCTGGTAAGCCAAAGGTGGGTTCAGTGGTCTTAATACCCTGGAGATCGATCCGATCATCAGGATGCAATACCAGAAAATAATTCATCATAACGGTCGCTTCTGCGATGGCGATGCCGTTGATCTTGAATACATAAGCATTGGATTTCAGTTGGATATTATCACGAATCCTGATGGGTGGCACGATCAAGCCAAGTTCCAGAGCAATAGTTTTCCGAATGGTTGATATTTTATTTAATAGATTTCCACCTTGCCCTGCATCGACCATGGGAATCAAACCGTAACCAATCTCAATCTCAAATCGATCAGGATGCAGATATTCTTCGATCTTTTCTTCAACAGCTGGTTCAGGGATCTCTTCCTCAGCCTCCTGTCGTTCACGTTCGGTTTGATTTCGGGCTTTCTGTGCTGAAAAACCGAAACCCGCTGCCAGTAAAGCCATCAAAATAAAGGGGATAAACGGTAGGCCCGGTACTATACCAAGCATAAAGAGCACAGCAGCAGTGATAAAAGCAGCCTTAGGCTCATTACCCAGTTGTTTAGCGATCTCCACTCCCAGTTGTGATTTACCCGTGGCCCGTGTAATAATAATAGCAGAAGCCGTCGAAATTATTAAAGCCGGAATCTGGGCAACCAGACCATCACCAATGGTCATAAGTGAATATAGTGAGGCTGCTTCGCCAATTGACATGCCACGCTGCAAAACCCCAATTGTTAAACCACCTATAATGTTGACACCGGTAATGAGCAATCCAGCGATTGCATCACCGCGAACAAATTTTGCAGCGCCATCCATAGCGCCATAAAAGTCAGCCTCAGACGCAATTTCTTCGCGCCTGGCTTTGGCTTCACGATCATCCAGCAAACCGGCATTGAGGTCAGCATCAATGGCCATCTGCTTCCCAGGCATAGCATCCAGGGTAAATCTAGCTGAAACCTCAGCGATACGGGTGGAACCCTTTGTGATAACAACAAAATTTATAATAACCAGTATCAGAAAGACCACAGTTCCTACGACATAGTTCCCCTGAACAACGAAATTTCCAAATGAATTGATGATCTCTCCAGCATACCCATCCCCAAGAATCAAACGGGTAGTAGCAACATTCAGTGAGAGCCTGAAAAGGGTAACGACCAACAGTAAGCCCGGGAACACCGAGAATTCGAGTGGTTTTAATACATAAAGAGCTACGAATAGAATGATCAGGGCACCGCAAATATTCATCACCAACATGACATCCATTAAAAATGTTGGTAAGGGAAGTATCATGATACCCAGGATCATTACAATGGCACCGGCTAAAACGAGATTGCTGAAATTGTTTTTTTTAGTCATCTTCAGTTAACCTCAAGCAACTGCTCTGGGAACTTTATTTTTATTCATTTTATATACTTCAGCAAGGATCTCAGCAATCGCTTCATAGAAAAAGACTGGAATCTCGCTGCCGGGTTGGGCATAATCGTAGAGACCTCGAGCCAAAGCCTTATTCTCGATAACGGGGATACTGTTAGCTCTGGCGATCTCTTTGATCTTTTGGGCTAATTTACGTTTTCCCTTGGCCAATACTTTAGGTGCATCAGCCTTGGATTTTGGGTCATACTTAATGGCAATGGCAATGAAGGTCGGATTGGTAACCACAACCGTGGCATCCGGTACCACTGTTAGCATCCTGGCTCGGGAGGCGGCGAGTTGAGCCTGTTTAATTTTGCCTTTAACCTCAGCGTTACCCTCATACTGTTTGGATTCTTCCTTGACTTCCTGTTTGGTCATTTTCAGATTTTTTGCATGGTCATACTTCTGGTAAGCAAAATCAGCTACCCCAATAATGATCAGCAGAAGTCCGATCTTAACGGTCATGCTATACAACACTTCTCCCAAGAAGGACAATGTCCCCGGTACTGTATCAAATGCCAGTAGCCAGAATTCATCAATATATGAGCGAATTACTGAAACACCCACGTAAGCAACCAGACTGATCTTCAGAACACCTTTGGCTAATTCTACCAGCGAACGAGTAGAAAACATTCGTTTAAAACCTTTGGCAGGGTTGATCTTCTCAAATTTCGGAACAAGTGCTTTTTTAGCAACCATTACCCCAACCTGAACGTAGTTAACCGCCAGTGCCGCAAAGAAAAGCACCAGCATGATGGGTCCCAGGATACCTGCATATGTTTTCATGAATTCTGCACTGTAAAAAGAGACCGTATCTTTTGTGATATCCATTTCAACTGCATTGTTATAGACATTCATGGTAAAGTTCATAAAGACAGTAATGATCTCATTCGCTGAATAGGTTAGACCAAAGATTCCAGCAAACAAAAGTACCACAGAATTTAAATCCTGACTTTTGGCGACATTTCCCTTATCCTTGGCTTCTTCCAGCCGTTTCGGGGTCGCTTGTTCGGTTTTATCCTGGGCTGCTTGCTGTTCGGCCATTGCCTCAAGCCCCTTTCAATGCATGCATAGTATTGAACAGGTATTCTTGCATATCCTGATAGACAATATCGAACAACATTTCAAACATATCCAATGAGATGATCAGAACTAACAACCCGGTGGCAATCTTTAGTGGCAGGGTTACCATAAAGATGTTCATCTGGGGCATGATCCGGGCTGTAAAGGCAATAGCTGTATCCACCATTAACAAAAAAACAATAGCCGGAGCAGCAAATTGAAAAGCATGTGAAAAGGCTGTTGCTCCAGTACCTATTAAGAGGCTTCCGGAGTCTGGGCTTAGCACTCCTGTCCCCACAGGCACGATAATAAAATTTCGATAGAGGGTTTCAAAGAGCATGTGATGCCCGTTCACCGCAAAAAAGAAAGCAACTACAACCAGTAGCCAGAATTGACTTATGATCGGCATCTGACCCGTGCTGGTAGGATCCATGACGTTCGCCATGGCAATACCCATTTGTCGACCGATGATGGCACCAGCCCAATTAATGGACTCAAAGATCACACGAGTGCCCAAACCGAGCATAAGCCCAATGAGTAATTCCTGCATAACTGACAAAACCAAGGCGAAGTTGGTCTCAAACATGAGTTCCTGCTGTTCGATAAGTGGAAATAAGATGAAGCTCATCAAGAAAGCAAGAGCGATACGCACTCTATTGGTGATCATCGGGTAACTGAGAATCGGCATTACCATCACTAAACCGGAAAGTCGAACAAAGGTCAGCAGGAAAGCTGGTAACACCAAGGCTACTCTGTCGATCAATTCAAACATTAATTCACCATTAATGGGATCTGGGCATAGAGTTCACGAGTGAAGGACAATAGAATATCCAGAAACCAGGGGATCAACAGCATCAATACCAATCCGACGGCTGCCATTTTGGGGATAAAGGTCAGGGTCATTTCATTAATTTGGGTCACTGCTTGAAATACACCAACCGTAAGACCAACCAGTAGGCCAGCTCCCAACAGGGGAGACAATATCAGGATAGCAGTGCTCAGGGTTTCTCTACTCAGGTAAAGAACATATTCTGAAGTCATTTAAACAAAGCCCTCCACCAATGATTTTACAATAAGGTTCCAACCATCTACCAGCACAAACAACAGGATTTTAAACGGCATTGAGATCATTACCGGAGGCAGCATCATCATTCCCATTGAAAGGAGCACACTCGCCACAACCATATCCAGTAGCAGCATGGGGAGATAGAGCAGAAACCCGATCTGGAAGGCGGTTTTGAGCTCGCTGATGATAAAGGCCGGGATGATCGTCGAAAGGGTCAGATCCTCGCGTACTTTGACCTCTTTGTCCCCTTTCAGGTCAACAAATAGTTGGAGATCAGCTTCGCGAGTTTGATTTAGCATGAATTGCCGGATCGGGGACCCTGCTTTTTCAATGGCTTCATCCTGGGTGATGATTTCACTCAAATATGGCTGTAAAGCCTTATCATTAATTTCGGAGAGTACCGGTTTCATTATAAACAATGTCATAAATAGCGCCAAACCGACCAGGATCTGATTCGAGGGTACGGATTGGGTTGCTAAAGCCGCTCGCAAGAAATGAAAGACGATGATGATCCTCGTGAAAGAAGTCATCATGATCAGGATAGAGGGCGCCAAAGAAAGAATGGTCATGAGAGCCAGGATTTGGATCGTAAGAATAAAATCGCTTGGGTTTTCGGTCTCCTCAACCCCAAGACTGATCTTGGGAAAAGGAGTTTGCGCAGAGGTCATAACCGGTATCAGGATCAGCCCAAGCAAGATCAATATGGCTATTCTACGGTTCAAACTTTAGTTTCCTCTTTGGTTTCCAGATCAATAATAGATCCAAAGGAAGTGTCAGAAGAAGATCCCATATCGGTAGAATCTTCTAATTCAGTAATAAAATTTATAGTGGATTCAGATACACCAAGCAGAAGATATTTATCTTCAACTAATACTTTAAGTAAATATTGCTTATTATTGATATAGTGTCTACCTAGAATATTTATTCCTAAGCTATTCTTACCACCCCGCTTATTGTTTTTCTGATACATCTTCAATCCGACAACCAGTATAACGATCATAGTCAGGGTTACTATAACGACACGAGAGAGATAACCGCTATAGTTGCTTCGCGTATTTATGATCTGTGAAGGCTCTTCTGGCTCCGGTACTGATGGAGGTGTCAGAATCGACATTATGCCAAGTATTGCGATTAGGGCAAAGATGATGGCAAATATAGTTGAGCCCTGTTTATTGTAGCTGGCTTTGTTCAGTTTGGTTCTCATCCCAAGCTCTTGATGCGTTCCGCTGTACCTGCCAATTGAGTGATACGAATACCAAAATGATCGTCTATCACAACGACTTCACCTTCAGCCAGCTTTCTTCCATTTACAAATATACCTAGGGGTTCACCAGCTGCTTTATCAAGCTCTACTACAGAACCTTTCCCCAGCTTCAGGACCTCTTTGATGAGCATGGTCTTACGTCCGAGCTCTACCAGTACTTCCAGGTCTACATCGAGGAGCAAGTCGATATTTCTGGGGTGTCCATTGAAACCAACTCCAGCATTCTCATCAAAGGCACCAAATTCAACGTCCTGGACATCAACTTCTTCATCAAGATCATCATCAACACTTACGCGAGCGTCTACTTCTTCTCCATTTAGCATATTATCAATTTCATCATCGGATAGAGCAGTATCAGCCTTTTCATTGCCCTCTGCCGCAAACTCTGTAAAAAGGTATTGATTGACAGTATAACTCTGGTCGTCGACTACGACGGAGTATGCTGCTGCAGTTCCCTCTGCCGGGGCACTTTCCAGATCCAGCACATCCAGACTATCGATCAGGGTCACCTGTAGATCTGCAATGTCCAGTGCGATCCCTTCCCCATCCAAAACGGCTCGTATCTGGCCAAATATTTGCTCGATCCCTTCTTTCAGTCCCTCAAGGTGTTCATCCTTGACTGCTTCATCAGCTTCCATCTCGACCATCCAGGCATACAGGTTCAGCACCATATCAGATGGCAGTGCCCAAACCTGTTGAATGGGATCTGGCGTATTGGTTTTGAATTGAAGTATAACCTTGGGAAATACCTCATTCTGAATGTCATTCTTGGGCTCACCAGAACCGATCAGGGACTGATCAATGTTAAACTCATGCTTAAATAGCTGAGAGAGAACCTCAAGGACTGTCGCTTGAATTGATTCGAAGCGATTACTTAATTTTGTGTTGAAATCTTCGTTTTTCATGACCTTCATCTCCGATAATTACATTGTGTATACGGATTGCATTATTTTTATTTGCTTGTCCTATTGAACCGGTATAAACCAGTCTGTTTTCAGCAAAAACAGATAACTTTTCATTCATTCTACCATCAAGCAGGATAATATCGCCCTCGCTTAAATTCATAAAATCATCAATGGAGATCTTTCCTTTTCCCAGGATAGCACGCAGGTCGATCGGTGTCCCTGAAACTGATTTCACCATAGTATATTTTTCTTTTTCTGTTCCCTCATTGGCACCAAACAGTACCTTTTCCTGAATATCAGGACTGGATAGGATTGTACTGATCCAACGATAGGGGTAACAGATGTTCATCATGGAAGTGTTATTATGGATTTTAGCTTCCATGGATACCACAATAACTGGTTCGGAAGCCGATATAATTTGAACAAATTCCGGGTTACTTTCAAATCTGCCAATAGCCGTATCAAAGGTCCGTAGAGGCTTCCAATTCTTACTGATCTCAAGAGCAATTCGCTCCACCACCCTACTCATGATACGTTGTTCAATAACAGAAATGGGACGTACCGTTGGGATCATGTGACCCTTACCACCAAATAGTCGTTCTACGATAAACACAACCAATTGGGGACTCACTTCAAGAACAAACTTGCTATTTGGATTGGAGAAATCACCAACATAAATCGCCCCGGGGGACACAATGGACATGACGAATTCTGAATACATGAGTTGATCAATAGCCAGCAGGTTCATATCCACGATCATGCGTAATTGGGCAGATAGATAGACACCGAAATTACGAACCAGACCTTCGTGTATGTTCTCCAGAAGACGCATCTGATCTTTGGAAATAAGATTAGGACGCTTGAAATCATAGAGAGAACCTTTGCTGCTCTTTTTACTTTGAGTACCAGTATCTTCTCCACTGGAGACACTGGTCAACAGGGAATCAATTTCCTCCTGTGATAATATTTTAGCCATGCATATTCTCCAGACTACTCAAAACCATTACTGAAGCAACAGTTTCACATAATACATACTGTCAACTCGACCACTGTTAAGATGTTCGTTAAGCATTTTGGTCAGATCACGTCGGGATCTTTCCTGGAAACTCAGATCAAGGACATGCTGGGCAGTTTGACGTCGCAGGTACTGAATGAACTCATCTCGTATCTGAGGTTCTCTGGCAATGATCTCATCCACCACAACCTGGTCAGTTACCTCAAGAGCAATTTCTGCAATGACGTATCTCCGACCACCAGAGCCCAGAGTGTTTACCGTAATATTGTTGATGATGTGAATTATTCCCATGGGAGGAACTTCATTTTTGGCCTGTTCGATAGTTGCGATCTCTTTGGCTTCTTTATAAGCAAGGTATTTTGGCCACAGCAAGCTTTTTGAAATAAAAAATGCGCCTATGGACAGAACAATCAAAACAATGACAAGAACAATGATCTTGACCAGAGGCGATAGCCCTTTGTTCGATTCTACGATCTCTTCTTCCTGATTTACATCCTGTGATACTTCTTCAGCCATGCGTACTCCTTTAGTCTATCAGCATGAAATATTCTGGGCACTTTGCTATTTTTATACATAGATAAATCATGATCATGGGCTGTTTTTTTCCAAATAATATGCCATGCGCGCTTTACTGTATTATGTAACTCATATTTGAGCTACCCATTTTTATTGAAATACTGATTCACATGATCCAGAAGACGTTATTTTGATCTACTTGGCAATTTCGTCTAATGGATCAGCCAGGATATCCATCATATTTTTAACTTACATATTATTGTTATTATTATATTTATAAAATTATTGCTTAAAATATTTTTAAAATACTCTGGATATTAAATAGATTCGCTCGACTATCAACAACTAGGCATATATTTCCATTTTTGTCCGGTAGGAGGTAACCCTCTTACTTGACAGTCCCGTTTGAAAACGGAAATATTTTCCCTTCCAAAAGATATTTTTCCTGAATTGGTATTGTGGTATAAGCTCGAACATCAAACACTATTAAAAGTAAAAAAAACGCCCCATCGGGACGTTAATTAGGAAAATGTAAACCGAGATTAATACTCATATTCCGGGATAGACCATGTTACAGCAAATTCAACTCGACGGTTTGTTTTGCGCTGTTCAGCGGTTTCATTGGGTACTAACGGACGATATTCGCCATACGCTGTTGCAGCCAGAATTTCTGGAGATATTCCTGCTTCAGCAATGAGATAATTTACAACACTCATTGCTCTACTGCCTGACAGTTCCCAGTTGGATGGATATTGTTGTGAATTGATTGGAATATTATCAGTATGCCCAGCCACCAAAATCTCAGTAGCGTGATCCTTGGTTGTCTTCGCGATTAATTTCAATATGGGAAGTGCTTCTGGCTTTAATTTGGCCTCAGCTGAGTTGAACAACAATTTACTCCCCATTCTGATCAGCAATCCATTCTTAATGGATTCAACAGTAATGTCCCCACTATTTATCTCAGCAACGATCTGCTTTTCAAATTCAGCGATATTCTCGTAGATCTCTGATCGTATGAGCATATCATCTTCCCCACCAGGCGATTCCTGCATCATCTGCATCTCTACCTTGTATTCCTCTAGAACACCTAAGGCTCCCTGAAGCGATTTTGAAGCCATAGCCCATTTGCGTTCGTCCATATTGGCATAGGAGATCATAAGAATGAAAAAACATAATAAGAGGGTTACCATATCACCATAGGTGGCCATCCAAAATGGAGAGGTTGGGACGTCCTCAGGCTTTTCAACTTTTTTCTTCATATCTATCTAAGCTTCATCCTCTTCAGGACGATTTTTTGGTGCAATAAAGTTTAATAGTTTACGGTGGATATTCTTTGGGTGTTCGCCATACTGGATCGCTAAAACACCTTCAATGATCATTTCTTTCCTGACGATCTCCTCATCTGACCGATTTTGCAACTTCCCAGCCAAAGGGAGGAAAAAAAGGTTTGCGAATAGTGATCCATAAAATGTGGTGATCAGAGCAACCGACATACCACCACCAATGTTTGAAGGATCATCCAAATTCTGAAGCATGGCAATCAGGCCGATCAGAGTACCGATCATACCAAAGGACGGTGCATACATGCCTAAAGATGAGAATATTTGTTTACCCCGTTTATGCCTTTCAATTAGATACTGTAATTCCGTCTCCAGGACTCCCCTAATCGTTTCAGGTTCAGATCCATCAACTGCCATTTCCAGACCAACACGCATAAAATCATCTTCGATATTGGCCAGCTCCCGGTCAATAGCCAGAATTCCCTCCCGTCGTGCTTTCTTGGCCAGATCCACAAATTGTTCAATGATCTCAGGTTCTTTAGCTGCTTCTACTTTAAAAGCATTGCCAACTACTTTCATGGTGCTGATAAAATTGCTCAGGGGTGTGTGAACCAGAGTAGCTGCAATAGAACCTCCTACGACAACAGCCAAAGAAGGAATGTGAATAAATATACCAGCATCGCCAGCACCACTCAGGATAGTATAGGTGACCAGTCCCATTCCACTAAAGATTCCGATTATCGTTGCCAGATCCATCTAGCTTACACCTTTCATGTTTTCGTAACAGGTGGAGGGTGGTTTCGATTCAAAGCCGAAACCACCCTCTTTACCATCAAACGTTGTCAAATCACTCTATTCTAGAGGCCTAACTTGGTTGATTCCTGGATCACCTGGTTCAAGGTTGAGAGCACTCGCGAGGAGGCCTGGAATGCTCGTTGCGCCTCGATGATCTGGGAGAACTGCTCAGCGACGTCTACATTAGACAACTCGAGATAGCCCTGTTCAACCGTTGATCCGAACTTATCAGCCTTGCCGATATGCACTTCACCACTTTTAATGGTTTCGATGAAGTTACTACCGCTGACCTTGGCCAATGCACTGGGGTTCGTGAATTCAGCCACAGCGATCTGAGCTAATTTTAAGCTCACACCGTTGCTGAAACTGCCCATGATCGACCCATCTTCCTCAATTTCATAACCGGTCAATTCACCGGTGGACCGCCCATCATGTTCCCTGACGGACAGAGTTGAAGTCGAATTGAATTGAGTAATACCGGTAAACTGATCGGCACCACTGACATGAACTTGGAGGAGCACTTCAGCACCCCCACTTTCAGGCTGCATTTCAATGCGACTATATCCATTATCGTATATGAAAGAGGTTACTTGACCCACATCGTTGAAATAGATGGAACCGGTTGTATTCTCGCTATCTATCTGCTCATCTCCTGAAGGTGTCACAGTCCAGGTCCATTGTCCTGGATTTTCGGTCTTTACAAATTCGAATACCAGATTGTGGCTTTCACCCAATGTATCATAGATAACAGCCGAAGTTGATACCCGACCTGTGAATCCTTCTGAGGTCTCTTCATAGTAGGGAATGGAAAGAGATCCTGCATTGGCTTCCTCGGCGTACATGTTGATGGATGTTTCGCTATCACCAGGCACGTCATCCTCCAGGACTACTTTACCATCCACTAATGATGCCTGAGCAAAGGCACCCCAACCAACACCAGGAGTCGTATTATTGATAACAGCAAGCAGATCATCTAACGTAGTCCCGTCATTTCCCAGCCCATAAGTGAAGGTAGTGCTAATGGCTCCCCCTTCATCATCTGTTCCGGTCAGGACAATTTGATCACCATCTTCCAGTAATTCTGCTCCAGATATCTCATCAAGGTCATTTAATTCAGTTGCTCCAACTGCATATTCCTCCCCATCGGAGGCAGCTGTGGTGAAGGGAAAGCCTGCGGTCCAGATCTGGGCAACTGGATTCATACCAGATGACAGGTTACCGGATAACCACAGATTTTGGGTTGCCAGTGCCTCTGCCTTTAAATTCGAGTCAAGAGTAATATCCTCAAGATTGGCTAGAGTTTGCACTTCTTCCTCTCCATTGATATTAGCCATCCAACCCTGCACTGTGTAGCCACTACTGTTGACCAGAGTACCTTCCTGATCAAAAAAGAAGGCACCTGCTCTGGTGAAGTAGCGGTCATCTTCATGGGTATCAACTACGAAAAAGCTCTCACCACGAATGGCTAGGTCTGTTTGGAAACCAGTGGCTTCCAGATCACCCTGAGCGAAGGGTGTGTATTCAACATCAATAACCTGTCCCAGTGCTTCCAGGAAGGTCATCCGGCTGCTTTTATAACCAATTGTATTGATATTGGCAATGTTGCTTCCCAGGAGTTCCAAAGTCCTCATTTGTCCCTGTAATCCTGCTAATGCTGACGATAATGCTTCGTTCATTTGTTCCTTTCCTGACCCACGTCAATCATTCGGTGGGTCGAGGGTTTCCCGTTAGGGTCCAACCCGATTTGTTAAACGATGGCTACACTGTCTATATTGGAGAAAACGTTCCCCTGTGCAGCATCTCTATCCAATGCAGTGATCACCGTCTCATTTTTGACGCTCACTACATACGCCATCTCATCCACCAGGATCAGAGATGACTGTGCTCCTTTGGCACGGGCTTTTTCAAACCCTTCATTCAGCCGTTCCAAGTCGATCTGCGAGGGATGCATATCTCTCTGGTCCATACGTTTAATTGCATGTGCGCTGAATTTGAGTTTTGATCGTTCCGCAACTTTCTGATTCAGAATGTCATTAAAAGATGGTTGACCATCCTGAACATTTTTTGATTTTTGGCTCTCCCGGGTTCCCTGGGGTCCCCGTATTTGATCCGGTCTAAGCGGTAATCCAGCCTGTCTGATCTGAAGTTCAGCTAATTTCATAATTAACCCAGATCTTCTGGTTCAGGCTCACCAAGCTCAAGTACCGATGAAAAAGGAATCTCTTCCCCGTTCACGATAAAAATTGCTCCAGCATTTGTATACCTGACTGCCTCGATAAGGCCGATCATGACCGTATCGCTTGCAATGGTTTCACCTGCAGCATTGGTAGCTTCAACTGAAAAAGTATATTCTCCAGGTGGCAATGCATTTCCATTATTACCAATCGCATCCCAGGTGACCGTGTGATCACCCTTAGCAACTGATTGCATACTGATAGTGTCCACTACATTTCCGGCTGCATCCCTGATGGAAATATCAACATCATCGGCAAAACCACCCGTTTGGAAGCTGATCGGGGGCTCTGCCCCATGTTCCAGAATAACGGTATCGCCCATAGCTTTGACTTCCTTGCCTATCATGGTTGCGGCCATGGTGTTGTTGATCGTCTGTGACAGCATCAAGTTGGTCTCTACACCCTGAGTGGATGTCCGATTCAGTTGTTGAAGCTCCTCCAACGATGTGAATTGGGCTAATTGAGATGCAAATTCTTGACTGTCTGCCGGTTCCATTGGATCCTGATGTCGCAATTGTGCGATCAGCAACATCAGAAAATCCTGCTGAGATATGTTCCCAACATCGTTGGTATTCGAAAACATCTGGCTACCACCGCCACCGGTTATACTCGAGATATCAGTCATGGCTTCCTCCTTTCCTTAGGCCAACACTTCCATAGTGTTGTAGCCATAATTACGGTTTGTGACTGACTTACTTTCATCACTCATCCCTTTCTCTGATGAGGTTACTTCCTGTTTATCTGAATGAGAGCTGTCTTTCTCGGCATTATTAGCCGAATCACTCTCTTTTTGGTCACTCCTTACTTCAACATCCAACCCGGCAAAGCTGAACCCGCGTTGCTGAAGATTATCTTCGATCTGTGGCATCAATCGCATGAGATCGATCCGGGAATTTTCACTATCTACAAAGATGGTCACCTGTTCCTTACTCGATTCTTGCTGAAATTCAATATCCAGCTGGCCCATCTGACCACCGTCAACTACAAAGCTGGTTTTCAACCCTCCATTGCCAGTCAACTTGCTATCAGTTATAGCTCGAATCTTTTCCACCATTTCAGAGGCAAAACTACGGGTAAATAGAGCAGCATTTGTTCTGGAATAGAATCCACTCGTCTCCGTGCCTGGGGAAACGTTTAAACCTGGATTAGCCTTCATGGACACATCCCGATTAAAATTTTGATCGGATTGTTGTTCCGGGCTATTCGTTATAGACTCCTGTGCTTTCTTCAGAACATTTATTCTTTCATGCAACTGTTGTTTTAAGATATCCGTAGAATTATCACTCAAGGGATCAACGACTTTTTCATGAACTGCTTGTGTTCCATATATTTTTTTGATCTGCCTGGTTCGGAGATGTTCTGTAGGCGAGATATTTGTCTTTCGGCTTACGCCACGCTTGGTAGTCTGGGACTGTTTTCGTGATTTTGCAGATTTAGGTTTGTCTGCCTCACCCATGATCATTGCCGCACTGCTTTGCTTGATGATCTTTTCAGAATCTGGTGCAACTTCTTGTTTCTGTACAATTTCCAGGTCTTGATTTATGGCTTCTCTAGCCACAGGCACTGAACCGCTGGTAATAACCCGGCGATCAACCGCGTGGGATACTGTATTTTGTATATGATTAACCTTCGAAGCCTGTTGTGCCTTTGATTCCGACGATTTTGACACCCGATCCGAGCTATGATTCTCAATAGATTTTTCAGATACGGGATTGCTTTTGGACTTGATTGGCTTGGATTCCTCCGACCCATTTGTTTTCTGAACTGAGCTTGCTTCCACAACGGGTCTGGTTGGCGAAATAGTATCTGGCGCTGTCTGTTTTCCTGCTTTCTGAAGTGGTTCAACAGATTGAACTACTTCAACCTTTTCAGGTCTACTTGGCTTGTTATGGGTTCGATCAGCCGGTGTATCTTTCGGCTCGGGAGTTGAGATGGGCATCTGTTTTGACTTCGAATTAATCTGCCCGATAACGGTCTTAGACTCTCTGACAATTTGTTGTGAATCGCGGCTATTTGATCTGACTGTTGACTTCTCCAGGTTTCCCTGAGACCTTTTTGTCATCTTCATAGTGGGTTGCTCAGCGGCAGAATTTTTACCAGCATTGATCTTGGACGGCTCCTGAACGGTTGTGCTTTTTTCCCCAACCGGATGACTATTTGCAGATGCCGGTGCCCTGTCCTTTATTGGTATAGCTTGTGCATTTGCAATTTTCTGTCCCTCAGATGCAGGTTGGGTCATATTATGACCAGGATTCCGGTTCTGTTGAGAACCCTCCCTCAGGTCAGGTGGAGTGGTATTCTGAGTCTCATTTTTCATGGGGGCTGGCTTGGTTGTCACAATGTTTTCTGATCGATCTATACCTGATCTCTGTTTTGCATCATTTAAACCTGCCTTAAGCTTATCTGAAATGCGCCGATCCGGTTCAATCCCAACTTTGACATTTGCAGATCTTGCTATTCTGGTCTTTAATTGGGCTTGTAGATTTTCCTTTGAGTTTTCTTTCCCTGGGTTAATGAGAACGTTCGCATCAGGTTTCATCAACGGATTTGCAGGGACGGTATCCATCTCCTGCATCCCGCGTTTTCCAGTATTCTTTGTTTGATCTGATGTCTTTGATCTCGCCACAAGCTTAGTCTCATCAGCGGGTGTTCCCCGGTCAGCTTCAAACAACGTTTTGACTGGTTCGGAAGCTCTGGATCCGGGTTTTACTTCAGCCTTTTGATCATCTCCAGATTCTGCTTTGACCTGTGGGGAAGGTCGCTTCTGGTTTTGTGATATATTTCTTGTATCCAAAATTGGTTTGGCTTTGAGAGGTATCTTTTTTCCGTTTTTACCAAAACGTGCATTCACAAATATGTTGGCCTGGTTCGACCCTCTTGTCTTTTGAATTATTTCCTCAGTGGGTGAACCCGTTTTCAAGAGATCATCGTAAGGAAATTCGCCACCCTCTCTGGTCTTTCCGGGATGTGCCACCGCCTCATTCTTGGGATTTTTCAATTCAACAATTGGTACTTTATGATTCATATTGATCACCCTGCAAGTTTTATGGTTAGGTGGGCTGCTCGTTCACTATTCAGAGCCTTCATCAGGTTCTTCCTGCTACGGCCACTCATATTTTGATAGATGGCAATAATGGTTTTGTCATCCACTCTCTCTAAAATTGGCTTGATCTCGGCGACTTTCATTGTCTCATAGGTTTTTGCCAGTTCTTTGATAGAAACATGCTTGTCCTGGAGGGTTTGCAAGTTCGATTTCAGAGATTCAACTTGCAAAACGTGCCCCTGAATTATTCCCTCTTTAATACTTAGTTCATCATTCAAGCTATCCAGAGTGACTCTGGCGAAGAACAAAGTATTGGTAAGATCATTTATGATTATTTGTAATGAATCTGCTTTACTGATCTTTGGCTGTACACCTTGCGTTGTGTCTGTACTAGCCAATTCATTTTCTGATACTGCCAGTGTCTGGCCTGTTTCATTGGGGTCAGGTGTCATAAAACCAAGGGCAAAAAATGCTACAGCGATCAACACTACAAACAAAGCCACAATCATTAGAGACCACATGATGATTTGTTTCATGCATCCTCCTCGTTTTGAATAGTGCGAGCGGCAATCTCACTTTCTTCTTTTACCTGATCCTGATTATTTTTCTTCTTAAAGGCATCATGGTGATGCTCTTTAAGCTTCTCCATGACCATTTTATCCTTGGAAGCCTTGATATAGAGTTGTCGCTGCTCATCTGTTTTCAGCTCACTGGTCGCCACAGCTTCATCATGCTCTTTAATTTTATCAGAGAGTTGATCCACGTAGGCTGTCCGATTACTTAGCTCACCTATGGTGACACTGCCTGTGTGAGCTGCTTCGTCGCTACTATTGACCAGGTTTTCCTTCTCGGTTTGAACCAATGTCAATCTCTGTTTTTCCAACTCAGTTTCCGCCTGTGCCTTTTGAAGATCAGCTGCCTTGGCATCTTCAACGATCCCTCGAATATCCAAAACCTTCTGCAATGAGAAATTGAAAGCTTTCGTCATTGTACTGAGCCCTGTACGGTTTCCTGCAACTTGGCAAGCGTATCCTGAAAAGGAGCTGAATCACGCATGTCCTGTTTTAAGAATGTTTTAATGGCTGCGATCTTTTCAATAGCTCGGTCAACCTCGGGATTGCTTCCAGCGACATAGGCACCAATATTTATGATATCTTCTGAATCACGATAATCGGCGAGCATCTCAAGAACGGCTTGAGACTGACTCAGTTGTTCATCTGTAACAACCTCTGTTCTTAACCGACTGATGCTCTCATTCACATCTATGGCAGGATATTGACCCCGGGTAGCCAAACGTCTTGAAAGTACGATATGCCCATCCAGAATTGCTCGCGATGCATCACTTATGGGCTCATCCATATCATCCCCTTCTACCAGAACCGAATATAGTCCCGTGATGCTGCCACTATCTGCTGTACCAGCACGTTCCAATAGACGGGGCAATAACGCAAATACTGAGGGGGTATAACCTTTGGTTGTTGGGGGTTCACCAACAGCAAGACCAATTTCGCGTTGAGCCATTGCAACTCTACTGAGTGAATCCATGAGCAACATAACATTTTTATTCTGATCTCTGAAATATTCAGCAATGGCAGTTGCGATCAGGGCACCTTTTACTCTGACCATAGCTGCTTGATCCGAGGTTGCTACAATAACAACAGAGCGTTTTAAGCCAGCGGGACCGAGATCTCTTTCGATGAACTCTCGAACTTCACGACCACGTTCACCAATTAAGGCGATCACATTGACATCAGCTTCTGTATAGCGCGCTATCATGCCCAGCAGGACACTTTTTCCAACTCCGGAACCGGCAAAAATACCAATGCGTTGACCTCGACCAATGGTAACCAGGCCATCAATACTGCGAATGCCCGTGGGCAGAATATCCTGGATCCTTTCACGAGTCAAAGGATTGGGTGGTGAATTATACACTGCTTGTCGCTTTTCAGCGCAAATTGGTCCCTTACCATCAATGGGGTTTCCGAGTCCATCGATCACACGGCCTAACAACTCAGGACCTACTCCAACTGACAGAGGCCGAGGACTGCGTTCTACTCGGCTACCTCGTGCTATCCCCACTGTTTGATCCAGGGGCATCAGTAATACTTTTTCACCTTTAAACCCTACGATCTCAGCCCGAATAGCCGATCCGTGACGTGGGTGAATTTGACATAATTCTCCCATTGTAGCGTGGGGTAGCGAAGCTTCAATGACAAGACCAACGACATTGGATACTTTGCCGTCCAAACGCAGCGGGGTGCCCATTCGAGCAAGCACAGCATAATCTGAGAATCTATCTAAGATCTGTTGCATCTGAATCCTTCAACATCTTCCCCAGGTTCTCAAGTTGGGTTTTTATGGTACTGTCCACTAAAAAGTCTTCGGTTTCTATTTTGCATTCCCCAGGTTGGAGCTGTGGATTTGGAATAAACCGTAAATTATGGTTTTGTGAAATATTCAATGATCTGAGGATATCTGCACCGGTGATCCACTCCAATTGGGTGGTGTTGACCTGTACAATAGTTTGCGTCTGAGTAATTGTTTCATTCAGCACGCGTTGTAACTGTGATCTCAGGATCTCATTTGAATTATTGTCCAGGGTCAATTCGCGTTGAATCAATTTTTCAGCCGTTCCCAGAGCGAGTGATAACAATGGTTCAGAGAGCTTCTCGAGTGTTTCTTGAAATTCGGTATTCAGCGAACTGATATTATCACCAAACTCCTTGGTCAACTGAGCATATTGTTTGCGAGCTTCAATTTTGGCCAAATTTTGACCTTCTTGAAACCCCGCCTGATAGGCTTCCGTACGCGCTCTTTGCAATTCAGCTTCCAACAGCTTTATTCGATCGACATAGGCACGCATTTCATGATCTCGGGATTCCTCATTGAGATCTTCTCCAAATATTCTGGCCATTTCATGATCTTGTTGATCGTCAGATAATTCATCATCCAATTGAGCAAGAAGTGGCTGGACTCCTTTAAGAGGACGCTTGAGGGTCATTACATCCATTACTCAATAACCTCTTCTTCTTCTCCACGACCGATAGTGATCTCTCCATCTTCTTCCAGTTGGCGTACGATATCGAGTATCTCTTTCTGGGCACTTTCAACATCGCGAACACGAACAGGTCCCAGATATTGGAGTTCGTCTTTAAGCATATCTGCAGCTCGTTCAGACATATTTCTGAAGATCTTTTCTTTCAGATTTTCGCTGGTTGCTTTCAGTGCAAGTGCCATTGTATTGGAATCTATGTTCTTGACAATGTTCTGAACTGCCGCATCAGGTAGCTTATTAATATCTTCAAAAAGGAACATGAGACTGGCGATCTCATCGAATAGATCTGCATCCCGCTCCTTGAAGGAATCGAGAATATTCTTTTCAGCCGAGCGACTTGCTGAATTTAGTATTTCAGCCACAGCTTCAGCCCCGCCTGTAGTACTGAGGTCACCGCCAAACACAGTTCCGATCTGTTCCCTGAGCACAGTCTCAATTTCCTCGATCAATTCAGGTGAGGTCTTTTCCATGGTAGCTAGGCGGAAAGCGATCTCACTCTGATTCTCCTGAGGAAGTTCAGACATGATATTGGCGGCCTGGGCCGCTTTCAGGTTGGCCAGAATAAGCGCTGCCGTTTGGGGGTGTTCATTCTGCAAAAAGTTGAGTAATTGTTTGTCATCCACAGTCTGCAAAAGGTAGAAGGCACTCACTTCAGTGGTTGCCTCAACCCGTTTGAGGATTTCTTCAGCCCGTTTATGACCATAGGCAGACTCCAAGACGCTCTTGGCGTAATTAAGACCACCTTGAACTATAAAATCATTGGCCTGCATCAATTGATAGAATTCTTCAATGACAGCCGATAGTACTTCGGCAGGCACATTCTGAAGAAGTGCGATCTCCACTGAGATCTTCTCAATTTCTTTATCCGCTAAGTGCTTCATCACGGCAGCTGCGTTGGCCACGCCCATGGCGATCAAGATCAATGCTGCCTTTTGGAGACTTTTTAGATGGTCTCCAGGCGGATTTTTGCTTTTCTGATTTTCTTTAGTCATTTATTTGGATCCAACAGTAGGTGCCATCCATGTCCGGAGTAGCTTTGCCGTATCCTCAGGATTTTCCTTTGAATACTCAACCACTTCAGAGGTCATTTTATCTTTTGCCTTCAGCTTAGCCTGGGCTTCAAGTGAGAGTTTTGCCATAAAGGCATCTGAATCGTAATTAACAGTCGGTTCTGGGGCCGACTGAGAACCCACGATTGTGGGATCCGTTGCTTGGCCCTGCTGGGGTAAACCCTGGACAACATTGGAACCCTGGAGCATGGTTTGTTCTGTCGAGCCCCCTAAAAGGACTGGTAATTCTATTTCATTGCTGACTGATTTTAATAGTCCTCTCACCACAAAGAACGCCACTAACAGACCTAAAGCCATAAGACCTTTATTGATCAAACTCGCTTGCATTTCTTTTTGCGCAATAGATTCAAAATATACTTTATCCTCTTCGATCATGCTTTTATCGAATTGGATATTCTGGACCTCGATGACATCACCACGATCTTCGCTATAACCTACAGCACTTTGCACCAGAGTTTTGATCTGAGCCACTTCCTGTTTGCTCCTGGGAACGTACTCGCGAATCTTTTTACCTGCAGGATCCTCACCATCCTGGTAAGTCCCATTTATCAGTACTGCCACTGTTTGTCTGATCACCACACCAGTATTCGCAACGTAATGTTCAACGGTTTTGTTCAGCTCATAATTGGTGACCACATTTTCATTTTCATTGCTATTATTGATATTATTGGTTGTGTCGAGATTTACTGATGATTCTGAATGTCTTTCCTCGCTCACCACAACCACATTTTCGGGATCAAATAGTTCTTGAGTTCTTTCCAATTTCTCAAAATTCATCTCAACTGAGACTTCTACCATTGCATTTTGAGGACCAACAACACCTTCCAGCAGGTGTTCGATCTTCTTCTCAAGCTTTCTCTCAATATTATGGCGAAGATCCCACTGACTTCCTGAAGCCCCCATGACCATTTCTTCACCCTGTCCACTGGTAAGCAGGTTGCCATCAGTATCTACAACCACCACTGCATCTGAATTCAAACCTTCAACGCTATTGGCTACTAACGCTGCAATTCCCTTTACCTGACTTTCGCCTATAAATCTCCCCGGTGCCAAGCTTATAACGATAGAAGCAGATGCATCTTCCCCTTTTTCAAAGAGCTTCCCCTCAGGGATTACCAGATGGATCCGACTGTTCATAACTCCTGGGAACTGATTGATAGTCTTGGTCAATTCACCCTCAAGGGCCCTACGCATGTTCAGCTGCTGCATAAAGCTGGTCATTCCCAACTTTTGATCATCAAATAATTCATAACCTGAGACAACTTGACCGACATACCCAGCCTCAATAAATCTCAAGCGCAGTTCCGAAGCCTTTTCCTTGGGAACCAGAATAGTTGCCCCATTATCTTCTATCTCATAGCGTACCTTGCTTCCCTGCAACTCGGCCAGGATCTTACTGGCATTTTTCGAATCCATATCTGAATATAGAATTACGAATTCGGGACGATTAGCCCACAAGACCAAAGAAATAGTGATGGAAAACAGTAAAACAAATACCACGGCCAGAACCGCCCGTTGGGCAGGGCTGTAACGTCTAAAAATGGTACCGATCAGATTAAACAATTGGGTCATTTTCGATTACTCCTGCCCCTTATACCTGCATCCGTGAAATCTCTTGATATGAATCAAGTAACTTCGACCTGATCTCTATCATCAATTGGAAACTCAATTTGGATTCTTCCATACTGATCATTGCCTGGGTAAGGCTGTCAGAATTCCCCTGAACAACATCTGTTACTTGGGCAGCAGCAGCTTTACTATTACCATTGACAACTTCAAGAAAATCTGTCATTGTGTCGCCAAATGACTTCTGCGCTACTCCTGGTGCTTCACCATTTTGTAATGGATCAGCACCCTTTCTGGCTGGTTGTGTTCCTTGAATCGATTGGATAAGATCATATATCTGAGTCATAAAAGCTCCTAACCAGCAACATCCAGAAGATGCCCTTTATAAATTGGTGTTGAATTATTCTTGCCATAAAAATTGGAGTCATCCGGTCTTTCACTTCCAAAAAGCACATGTAGTGTCGCTCTTTCCGGCAGGGACAAAACTGATGAACGTGTTGATTGAACCTGGAGGTGCTCTTCTTTTTCTATCAGCGTCTGAAGAAAATTCGAATCTTCACCTGCAGATGAATGCATACTACGCGTTCCGTTTTGCTGATAAACTTTGTCAGCATTGACAGAAAAAGGATTGAAACCTGGTACTTTGATATCCATAATCAGATCTGGAAAGTTCTTTTGGCCATACTTTTAGCGGCGTTCAATACGGTAATATTGGCTTCATAAGCCCTGCTGGTAGCCATGAGATCCACCATTTCTTCAATTACATTTACATTGGGCATTTTTACGTAGCCATTCTCGTCTGCTCGCGGATGAGTCGGGTCATGAATGATCTTCTCGCCTTTAACCTCAACAACATCGTAAGTGTTTTGTGGAGTAGCGGAAATGATGCCCTGGGAAGCAGACTTAGATCCAGTTCCCAAATGTTTATTACTTGAGCGGTTTAGCTTTAATGCCATTTTTGCCCCAAATTGCTTATTTTCAGCATCGTGAGAACCTTTGATCAGAGCCACTTTTCGTTGATAGAGTTTACCCTGTTTATCTGGAAGCGCCTCAGCATTGGCGATGTTTTCTGAAATCACTTCCAGGCGCTTCATCTGAGAGGAAATACCACTATAGGTTTTCCTGAGTGCTGAAAAAATGCCTTGTGTTTCCATAGTGATTTCCTACCTGTTTCGGCCGAGAATAGCAGTTGTCAATCCAGAATAGTACCTGGAAAGCGCTCGTGTAACGAGCTCATGTCTGATCTGATTTGCACTTAGATCTGTCATCTCACGAGCAAGTTCAACGTCACTCTCTGGATTATTTGGACTTCCCAGGGATCCTTCGCCCTTCCAACTGGCATGTTGAATATGTTTTTCACGACTTGCTCTGATCCCTGAATTATCAATTACAGATTTCAGCTTCTCAGAGAAGTCAGTATTCACTCGCTTATAATTATCGGTATTGGAATTGGCTATGTTCTGGGCAATTGCCTGGTGTTGTTCGTCATAAACATGAGCCGCCTTTTTAAGCAGATCTCCATAATCGGTATTAAGTATTTTTATTTCCATGGGTGCTCAAATATTCAATTGCTATGCCACTACATTTACCATTTATCGATTGTGAAACCACAAAGCAGTAAACATGGGCTTTAGCTACTGTATATATTTATTTTAAGTTGCTATTTAAGTGTCTGTTATGGTGCACAGTTCAGAGCATTGCAGGCGGATAATGAAAACAGGAGCGGAAAATATTTCCAAGAGGTGGCTAAATTGTTCAGGGATAAATTGCGGAGTGTTTTTTGTACTATGAAAATAAAAAGTCCCGAGAATTGTCGGGACTTAGGGGAACTTAATGGATTTAAGTATGATCAATAGTTACTCATATTTCAGCATACCCTTACCCATTTCATCGTATAGATGCAGTTTATTACGCAGGGTTCGCACACTTATGCCAAGCAGATCAGCTGCCTGAGTACGATTATTCGTTGTTCGCTTCAATGCATTATGGATCATCTGCTTTTCCATCTCTGCGATTGTTGTAACAGCCTTAATGGAACTTGCATCATCGGCTTTCAATATCTCAGCCTCAAGATTAAAGTGTTCTATGGCAATTCGCTCATCTTCTCCCGAATAGAGGACCGCACGTTCAATAATATTTTCGAGTTGGCGAACATTTCCGGGCCAGTCTTCCTTTGATATTAATTTCAAGGTTTCAGCAGATACCTCTTTGTGTTCAAAGCGATATTTAATCTTAAACTTCCCCAGGAAGTGGTCTATCAAAAGAGGAATGTCAGAATTTCTCATCCGCAACGGTGGCACTATGATTGGAAAAACATTTAAACGATAATATAAGTCTGACCGAAAATAGCCCTCTTTGATCAGCTTATCGATGTCTTGGTTTGAAGTTGCGATCACCCGCACATCGACATCCAGTTCCTGAGTATTCCCAACTCTGGTGATCGTGCGATTTTGCAGTACACGCAATAGCTTTGCCTGCATCGTAGTCGGAATTTCACTGATCTCATCTAATAGCAGAGTCCCCCCATCAGCTTCTTCAAAAAGTCCTTTATGCATTTTGATCGCATTGGTGAATGAACCCTTCTCATGTCCAAATAAGGTGCTTTCAAACAAAGACTCAGGAATTGCCGAGCAGTTGATCTTTAAAAATGGTTTATCTGATCGATCACTCCCCTCATGAATAGATTGCGCGATCAGTTCTTTTCCTGTTCCACTTTCACCTTGAATAAAAACAGCTGCATCGCTTCGTGCTACAATGCTGATCTGACTGAAAACCCGCTCCATTTCAGGACTTTGACCAACCAATTTTGTGTACTTCCTATCATCTGAGAGTTTACGTTTTAGCGCTTTATTCTCAGCTTTTAATTCCTGATAATCAAAATAGCGAGTAACCCGAGACTCTATCTGTGATATTGAGAAGGGTTTGGTTATAAAATCGAAAGCACCTTTATGCAAAGCATCAACCGCAGTTTCAACTGTACCATAGGCTGTGATGATCAAGAATCCCAGATTTTCATAAATATTTCGAGCTGCAACCATAAATTCAACACCTGTCATGCCAGGCATCATGAGATCTGATATCACCAGGTCAAATTGGTTTTCTGATAATAGTTCAAGGGCTGCTTTAGCATCCTTCGCTATTTCCACATTAAATCCTGAAGTAGAGAGCGTTTCGTTCAGAATCGTTCTGAGACTTAGGTCATCATCAACTACGAGAATTTTTTTCATTGTTTTCCTATCTTTAAGTCAGCATGCTGTCTTATTGTTTTAATCGGCCCTGCTGTTCCAGGTAAGATTTATGAGCACGGGCATGATCAACAGTTTTCCTTATCAGCTCCTGGCTCTCATCTTTCCCTTTGGAATCTATTTCTGAAAGTTGTTTTTTCAATGCCTCTAACTCTTCTTCAAGTTCAGATATTTTCTGAAGACAACTGACATTGGTTTTCTGCAAGTTATCATTCTTGATCGCTCGTTCAATTGAAGCAATGACCTGTTCGACAGAAAATGGTTTGATCAAATAGTCGTGAATATTCTGTCTTAACCCTTTAATAGCACTACTGATTCCCGGGTAACCGGTCATCAGAATACTGATCACATCAGGATACATCTCCCTGATGATCGCATTCAGGGTGATCCCATCCCGACCGGGTAATTGGATATCCGATAAAAGACAATCAATTCTGATGGCATTGGCAACTCGGAGAGCTTCAGAAACAGTAAAGGCAGTGTGGACCTCATACCCGTGCTCACTTAATCCATATTTGAAAATATCAACAATTGTCTTATCATCATCGACCAACAGGATAGTTAAAGGGCTTTGCTCTTGTGTCATCGTAATATCGCCTACCCTGAATATTTCACTTTTCTAACATCGTTAAACAAGCATGAGCTGAGTTTAGCTGTAATCTTTTTTGCAGAATCTGCATCAAATGGGTAGGTTAAGATAGCATGGGTCATACTCAAGTCTGTTTTTGATTTTGACCTCATCCTACCACTCTCCATTTCATTGCGGACGTTGGCCAGGTGATGGTCGAGTCCAACTGGATTTCCACCTACAGCCATGATCATCAGCGTATCATAGCCTGCCCAATATAGCCGTTTATCCGGACCCAATTGATCAGCGATCAGGTTCCGCCAGTTTACTCTCAACAATGAGAAATCTGCTTCCTCTTCCGACATCCCCGTCGCAATTAAACGGGTCATGGCAAAGCTCACGGGTGTATCTGAGATATCACTCAACCCAAGTTCGGCATTGATCAGATCGTCAAGTGCCCGAATAGGTTCTACATCATTACTTTCAAGGTTTCTCTTTGAGCGCCCTTGACGAGACCCAATGATAGGGGCTATCTGAGTTGCCAGTATCTTCAAAAGAGTCAATTCATCCGTAAAGGGATAGACGTGATCCTTGTGTTCCACGATAACCAGATATCCCTGCAATAACCCCTGGTATTTAATAGGAATAAAGATAATCTGTCGGCATGCATCGGGAAGATCAACATCATTGTCATCAATCTTGAGCTTGGCTCCTACATCAGGGAGGATGGTTATATTCTCATTCGACAGAACTTTTCCATTAAAGATAGCATTAGCATTAAAATTTAAACTATTTTTCATACTTTTGGCACCAACAGTAGTATAAGTAACCCCAAATTTCTGCACATCATTTTCAGGTTCACAGAGCAACGCGGTGTGGATATGCATACTTTCAGCCATCGTGTCAAATAGCATCTCAACTGCATATTTCTGTTCTCTCACCTGGTACAATATATTGCTGATATCATAAAGCATAGTGATCTGAGAAAGCATACTCTTTACTTCATTGTGCAGAGTCTCATTCTCTCGTTTGAGGGTCAGTTTTTCAATTGCGTGGGTTAGTATCTTATCAATATCTTCCAGTCTAAACGGTTTTTTAATATAGTCATATACTCCCTGTTGAACTGCGTCAATGGCTGAATCAACTGAGGCATAGCCTGTAAAAATAATAATTTGAGTATCATTTTCCTGTTGACGGATTTCCTTTACCAATTCCATCCCATTTATTTGCGGCATCATCAGATCAGTAAACACAATATCAAAAGATGACCTTTTCAATAATTCAAGTGCTTCTTCAGGATCATTAATACCAGTGACTGCGTAACCCTTTTCAGAAAGAAAATTGATGAGGATTGTCACAATCATCTCTTCATCATCAACGATCAATATTGAGATCTTATTTTTTTCCATATCCGCTCCCATCACCCTAATTCAGAGACTCAACAAGCATTTCATCACCCTGGCGATAAATGCACACACCGCCCTTAATACTTGTGCTATAATATTTTTTATGTCCAATGGTTACTGTCACCTTAGGATGTAAACATTTCTTGATCTTCACTGCGTATTCAGGTGATTGCCCCATGGCTTCTTTAACGAGTTTCTCACACTTTTCGGTTGTCATCTCGATTTGATTTTCGGCTGCGGTGATCTCCCCATGTATTTTTGCTATTTCCGCCGCTCGTTCCTCAGATATAGTATTGAGACGCTGCTGTAATAATTCCAGAAATTCTAATCTCTTCTTCAACGAATCCAGATAGCGGTACTCTTCAGCAAGATCGATCTTACTCTGCCAAAGCTTGGATTGTTCTCCATCCATATCACTTCGTGTGAGAGCCATTTCAGTCAGAATATTTTGATCTGATCCTGCTTCAAGGAGTTCAATCCCCTTCTCAGCAATTGTTTTTCCACCTCGAATCAAACCCTCATTTTCGTTTAATAGAATTTTACCACCTGATGTAATATGAGAATTAATGGCATAGTGTTTTATTACCACATCATTTTTAATACTGGCTGTGACATCCTGGATAAATCCGCAGATCAGATCATCTCCGGCAAGTATCCTGGCCCGACCACGGCCCAAAACACCATTCTCGATCACAATACTGCCATTTTTTGAATAGATCTCGGCTGCTTCAACACTGCCTTTAATAATTATCGAATCCGTTGCCTCTACCCTAAATCCAGACCGAACATCGCCGCCGATCATTACCGTTCCCTGGTATTTCACATTACCGGTGTTGAAATCGACATCACCATGGATATGAAACACATTATCTACAACAACTTTTCCTCTTTTAAGCATCGCTACACCATCAATAGCGGCACAGAGAGTTAACCCATTTTTAGAAAGCTGGGTATTCTTCCCGGCCGGAATGACCAGAGGTTCGATATTTGCTGGTCCCTCAATTATTTTTCCTGTGACAGTGGTTTTCGGTTGACCTGGGACACCGGGAACCAGCTTTACAATTTGGTCACCTTTACTTACAACTTCAAATTGCTTCAACTGTTTGAAATCCGCTTTTCCATCTACACTGATATTCGGACGATGTTTCGTTGCAATATCTATTTTCCAGACCAATTCATCCGGTATGGGGTCACTTGCGGCAAGACCTTGAGCAATATTAAGTTCATGTATGGATTTTCTGTCAGAAACCAGTTTTTTCAGTATACCTGTGTTGACTCCCACCACGACCTCTGCTTCCTGCAAAGCTGATTCAACAACTGCCAGCGAGGGAAAATCATCACCCCTTACACTAATAGATAGTAGTGCGGTCATCTCATCTATTGAAACGTGTATCGTTATGCCATCTGTTCTAAATACAGTCATCTTAATAAATTTTATATCATTGATCTGAATACTGAAATCTAAGCTCTGCGATTTTCCCACAATTGCATTTGTGGATCACACCCACGATGAGATCACCCTCATAGATCGGTTGAAAGAATTCAACACCATCTTCCTGGTTTTCTTCCACCGGATCAAGATGGATTGTTCCTTTCATATGGCTGTTCACATTTTTGATCACACCACTCTTTTGGCGAGTTTTCTGTTTTGTGAACTGATTTTCAGTTTCATCCATCTCTACAAATTCATCATTATTCATCATATAAATACCTTTTGACCATTAGCCGAACATGGAATCTATGTCATCTTGAGAAATTGCTTCATGGTGAATATCATCCCGGGTCTCTGCATCTAACGCATCCTTTTCTCTCTGCCGGGCATCCGGATCGACCTGTTCCTCAATTGCTTCTAAAACCTTTTTTCCAATTGAAGTGGACATTTTGGCTTCTTCCAATGAGGCGAATAGGACTGTGAACTTGTCATAGATTGCCCCAAGGATCTTATTAGCATGAGCCAATTTTTGAGATGTGATGTCCTGAAATTGCAGGGCATTTACAATATTGGCTACCTCTTCATGCATCATATTGATACTTTTGGTCTGGTTATCTTTTGCCAGCTCTGGTAGTATTTCAAGAGTGGCCGATATTTTATCCAGAGCATCCAAGATCTCCACCGTTGCATATTCGGTGGCTCTGGTTACATCATCGATCCGATCTGATGCTGTGGGGATCTTGTGAGCGCTATCCTGCAATGAATTATTCATTTCAGACATCAGGGGCATGATCCCTTTTAAAAACGAAAATAAGTCTCCCAAAAATGGAATAACCTCATCGCCAAACTTAAAGAATCCCCGCATATCATTGATACGCGTTAAAACTTGATCTAAGTGTTTCTCCTTTTCCATCTACATCACCTTCATCTACTTGCTAAGAATATCGTTGATTTTCTTCTTTAATATTTCGGGAGTAAATGGTTTCACCATATAGCCGTTCACCCCAATTTTCACTGCAGTGATCACGTCCTCCTTCATTCCCCTGGTGGTCACCATCAGAATTGGTATATCTTTATATTTGGGATTGCCCCGTAATTCAACAACCATTTTTTCACCATTCATTTCAGGCATATTCCAATCGGTGACAATCAGATCCACATCAACATCTAATAATTTTTCAAGCGCTTCTCTTCCGTTTTCGGCTTCGATCAAATCATTAAAGCCAACTTTGTTTAGTGAATTCTTGAGGATACGCCGCATGGTGTGCGAATCATCCACGTACAATACTTTAAAATCACTCATTATATTATCCTTTCACACTTACCTATTCGTTTGCCCCATACCAACTCCCACTGTGATGCTGGTGGTCGATTATTTGGTAAGAGACCTATATATGATTGATCATTTTGTTTGCTTTTTGGGTTCATTCACGTCTCCCATATTCAATAATTTGACCATATCTCTGACGGCGCTCCAATGCTCTTCCAGATCAAGCAGGAAGGTATTAAAATCACTATCCCGCGCTCTGGTCGATCGAATCTGGATCATTTCCCAAGCCTCCGGTGTATCATCTTCAGTTCTGAGTTGCCGATGGCCGAAATTCAATCTGATATTGTTTGCAATATAATTCGCGAGTTGAACCAGAGAGCCAGCTATCCGTAGTTCCACATCCTCAATAGCAGCCAAATCATGGTGATGCCCATTAACAGATTGAATATATTCACTAAGTCCCCAGCGTTTTGCGATCCACTGGCCGGCCTGTTGATGGGTTATTCCAAAAACTCTGGCTTCTGCCTGAATCATGGAAATCCTTTCAGAAAGACTCAGGTGATAAGCCTCCTCAAACTTACTCTGGTCCAGGCGAAAGAGCACCAATTGTCCAACATCATGTAGTAAGCCCAGTGAATAGGGACTCTCACTGAAGTGGATCCCTAATTCTTCATCCAATAATTCTGCAATATGTCCAACAGCAACACTATGCTCCCAAAACTTCTTCCAATTGATCGATGTTTCTGCACCAGGTTGAGTCATAGATTTCAGAACCGAGAATCCGAGAACAATTCCCGCTAACTCGCGCATACCAATAATCACAACTGCCTGACGAAGAGAATTCACTTTCCTCGACATTCCGTAATAGGCTGAATTTGCAACTTTCAGAATTTTCAGGGCCAGAGAAGGGTCTTGCTCAATAATAGGAACAGTTTGAATGACAGAGAGCTTATCCTCACGCATGATACTCTGAATCTCCAGAGCAATGGTCGGCAAAGTTGGCAGCCCGACCAATGACTGGATCTTATCCTGATAATATTTTGCCCTGTCTTCCATATTATCCTGATCTTGGACGATAGGCCAGGCTATCTAATTTTTCAAATTTGACATTATTTTTAGCGATCTGATCGATAATATCAGAAATGGCAAAGATCTTAATAACTTTTGGAAGCGGGCTGAATTTCATGACTGTAAGTGGCATAGTTGGTTGTCTTGTTGGACTAAAATCATTTTTGGGGAATTTTTGAATTATTGCCATGACCTTCTCTACTTATTCGTTCTCGGAAATAGATCATTAGCAACTGCATTTACTTGATCAATAGAAATTTCATTCAGCTTGGCTTTTGCAGACCGCGCCATACTAAGTGAAGCAATTTGATTGATGGAACGTGGGATACCTCCTGATAACTCCCATATCCGAACCACCGCATCTTCAGCAAAGGGGAAACTGGCTATCAAACCGGCCAATTGAAGGCGGTTGAGTAGATAATACTTCGTTTCCTTTCTGCCTAGAGGGGTCAGAACAATAGAGAAGTGGAGCCGTTCTAGAAAAATATGATAGGCTTGATGTTTCAATCGCTTGTCTAGAGCTGGTCGCCCAAACATTATTATTGATATTAAATTTTGAATCCCTATTTGAAAATTTGAAAGCTGCCTGATCTCATCAAAAATAGCTTTCTGGCGAATTTCATGTGCATCCTCAACAATCACAATTGGCCGGATACCCCTTTGGAATAATGCGATCAAACCTTGCTTGATCTGTTGTTGAACTTCCTTTTTCTGATTGTGAGGTTCAATGTCAAGCAAGCTGGTACAGATCGTTTTAAGGAAGGTCAGGGGTGTTATTTGCGGATCAGAGATCCAACATATTTTATAGCGCTTATTGTCTAGAGAATTAGCCAGAAATCTTGCTAACACAGTCTTTCCAGAACCTTGTTCACCAATGACCAGTCCTAATTCCCTTTGGTCAATTGCTTCCGTTACCCATTCAAGCACGGTTGCATGATTCTGGCTTTTGTAATAGAAAAAAGGATCTGGTGTTGCTTCAAATGGGTCTCGCTGAATCCCAAAGTTTTCTGGATAATAGTCCACGTGTTCACTTACCATAATTTTACCATTCACCTTTTCCCGGATAAGCAGAGAGCACTTTTAAAATAGAGGACCACACTGTGTTGGTCTGGTTACGACAATTCCGCAATTTCGATTTTCTCCCGTGGAGCCGCTTCATGCGACCCGTGCATTTTCGCAGAAATCATGCCACCGTATCTGGTAATGAGCACTACTCAAGGAGAAAGACATTTCATATTGATTTTATTGCTCTTAGAGAACATATCAAACCCACTATTGAATTATTATTGACGCATTGGGAATTATTTTCCCAATAGCCAGGGAAATTATTTCCGCATGGGATCACCTCGTTTACGCATAACAATAATTGAATATTTTCGGATGGATTATCCGGTAACATCTATGGTAAGGTCTGAATATCCGTGGTATCAACCTAATTATTTAATAGTTTCCAGCCTGAATCAATTCCAATAATCGCTAATGAGAGAGCACACGTTTATGGGACAAACAGCTGCAACCTTTGAATCCTTTTTCTTTGACTATCCCGATGGTGTCATTCTTAGTGACAGGGATGGTACTATCCTTGAGATCAATAAAGCTGCCACTATCCTTCTGGAATATTCAAGAGATGAACTGATCGGCCAAAAAGATGTTCAGATCATTGATTTTGCCAGAATTGATCCAACAATTGTGGAGATGATGACCAGAAGTGTCTTCAGTGGTGAAACCTACACAGCAGATCTATTCGCTAAAAAGCGCGATGGTTCCAGTATCCCCATTCAATTGCTAATGAATAGTATCAGCTATCAGGGACAACAGGTGCTGGCTTACACTATTCAGGATATCACAATGCGTTTTGAAGTAGACATCGCAATGCGTGAGAGTGAGGAAAGATATCGCAGTCTAGTGGAATTATCTCCATTTGCCATTTTTATCGTCTCTGGTGAGAAAATAGCTTATCTGAACCCCGCCGCAGTTGATCTGCTTAGAGCAGAGAATCAGTTTGATATTATTGGTCAGCACATGGCATCTTTTGTACTGCCGGAAGAACATTTAAATCTGGTTAGACATCTCCAAGACCGAGAGCAAAAGGGACAACGAGATCTGCAGCATACTCATTTTTTAGATGTTAACAAGAATTTGGTGGATGTAGAAGCCATCTTTCTACCCATCGTTTTTAAGGCTGTCCCCTCCACCCAAATTATCGGTTTGGATATTACTGAACGGCGCTTATTGGAAGAAGAACTCCGCCAATCGCAAAAGCTGGAAGCCATTGGATTGCTTGCTGGTGGCATAGCACACGATTTTAATAATATTCTCACTGGAATCATTGGATATGCCGGTTTGGGTCTCGGCGTATTGGACAATGATCATCGCGCCTATAACTTCTTCCAGCATATTGAGATTAAATCTCAAGAAGCAGCCAAACTGGTTCATCAACTGTTGGCTTTTAGCCGCAAAGATATATTGTCTTTCACTAAATTGGATCTGAATGATATCATTGTCAGTTCTGCTGACTTTCTAGGTCGGGTTCTCCCTGAAGACATGGACTACAACACATCACCATGTGAGGTGGAGTGCACTATCAACGCTGACCCGGTGGCTCTGCAGCAAATATTAACAAATCTATGTGTCAACGCCCGGGATGCCATGCCTGAAGGAGGCAGTGTGTTGATCTCCACTGATATTGTCCAGTTGGAGGAAAACAATATCAATTCTTCATTCAATTTTACTCCGGGGTATTTCGTTAAGCTTATTGTGAAAGATATGGGTCTGGGGATGAATGAAGAGACCCTGAAACAAATGTACGATCCCTTTTTCACAACCAAAGGGATTGGTGAAGGAAGTGGGTTAGGTCTCTCAATGGTATACGGCCTGGTAAAACAACATAATGGTTTAATCCATTGCAAAAGTAAAGTTGGAGAAGGCACTTCTTTTGAAATTTACTTCCCCTACCTGGCTTCTCAGCAAGCTATCTCCAGTATTGCCAAGCAAGATCAGATCACAATTCGTGGCCGAGAAACTATTCTACTGGTTGAGGATGATATTGATGTCATCACTATCCTCCAGGGTATTTTAGAATCATCAGGATATACTGTGAGAATGGCGAAGAATGGAAAAGTTGCAGCAGATATTATCTTGGAGAACAACTATGTGATTGATTTGGTGATCACTGACCTGGTCATGCCTGAAATGAGCGGAACGGAACTTTACAAGCGGGTTGAAAACTTGCCTTATTGTCCTGAGTTTCTCTACATAAGCGGTTACGCCCGGGATTCAGAGATCAAGGGTCTAAAGCTGAGTCCGGATATTGAATTTATGAAAAAACCCTTCACTGCAACAGAACTAAACCGTCGGGTAAGAAAGGTTATTGACAAAACGAAGGATTAAACTGAAAACCCAATTGGACTTTTGAGGGCACGTATAGGTTCAAAATATTTTCCGTTCAGAAAGCTTGACGATCTCGCAAAAAGTCCCCTTCGACCGGGCTCAGGAACCACCTCTCGCCCTTCGACTTTGCTCAGGACAGGCGCCGCGCGCAGAGACGCAAAGTGTTGATATATATGGATTTAGGCTTATTCACTATATGTAGTTGTATTTTATGGTTTTAGGGCATTTTTTTATGAATTCTCAGATACTTTTTGCGGTTCCGTCAAGCTTCATATTTTGAGCATAGCTGCTTGTCAGGGCGTAGCATGTAGTGTGGAGACTGATAGCTATGGTCAAGATTTTAAGTACAACAGAACTGGAAAAGATGAAGGAGATAACGCACAGTT
>JAYEKW010000015.1 GCA_034716895.1 Candidatus Neomarinimicrobiota bacterium | reverse complement strand
CGGCTATCACTGGTCCCACTTTGTCTTTTAGCATAGACCCAGCATAGGTTGATCGCTTCTCCTCAGTTGGATGGAGACGATTCCAGCGATAAACATCCTGGGCTTCTAAACGAAGCTCTGAATAACTTGTCACACTCCAAATATCCGATGTCACTCCCCAATCATTTTTAAGTAACTCTGCAGCCCTAAGGACCTCACCCAGAATGGCTCCAGAGCCCATAAGTTGAACATGCTGTTCCTTTTTAGCTTTACCTGTGCTGGATAGTTGATACATCCCTTTGATGATCCCATTTTCTGCACCCTCGGGCATGGTGGGGTGTTTGTAGGGCTCATTTTCCAGGGTGATGTAGTAGAATTCATCGATCTGATCCTGCATCATGCGTCGCATACCATGCTGGATAATTACCGCTATCTCATAGGCATAGGCCGGATCATAAGCCCGACAGTTGGGAATCGTTGCAGCAGCCAACAGACTGTGTCCATCCTGGTGTTGGAGTCCTTCCCCATTCAGGGTGGTTCGACCGGCAGTAGCTCCCAGAAGAAAACCCCGAGCCCGAATATCACCGGCCAGCCAGAACAGATCACCCACTCGCTGAAATCCAAACATGGAATAATAAATATAGAAGGGCATCATGTTAACCCCGTGAGTACTATAGGAAGTGGCAGCCGAGACCCATGAACTGGTTGACCCGGCCTCAGTGATCCCTTCTTCCAGGATCTGACCCTTAATATCCTCACGATAATACAGGTATTGATCAGAATCAACCGGATCATAGAGCTGACCCACACTGGAATAGATTCCCAAACTGCGGAACAGGGCTTCCATCCCAAAAGTCCGGGCTTCATCCGGGACGATGGGAACGATCCGTTTACCCAGTGTTTTATCTTTGGTCAACATGGACAGAATGCGAACAAAGGCCATGGTGGTAGACTGGGTTCGATTGCCAGTCCCCTCCAATGCTGCTCGGAACGCACTCAGATCTGGTGTTTGCATAGGTTCTGCTGTTTCCCGGCGAACCGGAAAACTACCGCCAAGGGCTTCCCGTCGTGCTTTCAAATATTTTACTTCATCTGAATCCTCACCTGGTCGATAGAAGGGTGCCTTGGTTACATCCTCATCTGAAATGGGGATACCAAAGCGACTGCGAAAAGCTCTGAGTTCTTCATCATTCAATTTTTTCTGACCGTGAGTGATATTCTTACCTTCACCGGCCTCGCCCATTCCATATCCCTTCACAGTGCTTGTAAGAATTACGGTAGGTTGACCTGCATGTGTAACAGCTTCAGCGTAAGCCGCGTAGACTTTTGCAGGATCGTGACCACCCCGTTTCAGTTTTTCCAGATCCTTATCGCTGAGATGATTGACCATTTCAAGTAATTCTGGATATTTGCCGAAGAAATGCTCCCGGATATATGCGCCACCTTCAACGATATATTTAAGAATATCACCATCCACAACTTCTGCCATGCGTTTGGCAAGCAGACCCTCCTTGTCGTTGGCTAAAAGCGGATCCCATTCAGAACCCCAGATAACTTTGATCACATTCCAACCGGCACCTCGAAAAGAACCTTCCAGTTCCTGAACGATCTTGCTATTCCCACGAACCGGTCCATCCAGACGCTGCATATTGCAATTCACCACAAAAATGAGATTGTCCAGCTTTTCGCGTGAGGCCAAGGTGATGGCACCCAGTGATTCCGGTTCATCCATTTCACCATCACCCAGAAAAGCCCATATTTTGCGATCACTCCTGACGATCAGCTCACGGTTTTCCATGTAGCGCATGAAACGTGCCTGATAGATGGCCTGCAAAGGTCCCAGACCCATGGAGACTGTGGGGAATTGCCAGAAATTTGGCATGAGCCAGGGATGAGGATAAGATGACAGTCCGCCTGTTGGGGCAAGTTCACGACGAAAATTTGTCAGATGTTCTTCATTTATTCGCCCTTCGAGAAAGGCCCGGGCATAAATCCCAGGAGATCCATGACCCTGAAAGTAGACCAGGTCGCCCCCGAATTCATCTGTGGCCGACCGAAAAAAATGATTGAAACCGATCTCCAACAGGGTTGCCGAAGAAGCAAAGGTGGAGATATGGCCACCAATACCATCACTCACTTTATTGGCTCGCACTACCATGGCCATGGCATTCCAACGTATGATGGATTTGATCCGACGCTCGATCGCACGATCACCAGGAAATTGGGGTTGCTGAGAGACCGGAATGGTATTCAAATATGATGTATTGGGGCTATAGGGCAGTCGCACACCATTACGACGGGCATAATCGATCAGTTCATTAACCAGAAAATGGGCCCGATTAACCCCCTCCTCCTGGAATACAGCAGCTAAAGAATCCAGCCATTCACTGGTTTCCTGGGGATCAGTATCATGCTGAATATTTTTACTGGACATCGTTTACCTCGATAAATTTTGTTGCTTAAGCAGGAATGATAATTGGGGAAATAGTTCGGAATAACTCATACTAACGTGACCATAATAGTCATAAATCATCGGAAGGCAACATCAATCGCCAATATTTGCTGATTTGTGGAGGTCCGCATAGCATGCTGATGACAAGTTTATCATTGGGAGTATTTTGTTCCATTTATTATACCAACTGGCTCCACGGCATTAGTCAGTTTTTTTTCGTTTTCTGAAGATAGATCTGATTGTCACTTTGCGTTTCTTGCGACGCGAGAAATAATTCAGGGGATTCACACCGACCGCCATGCTTCTGAGAACTGACTTTTTTTCACGATCAGAGTCGTCCTGGCGAGGTGTGAATTTTTCAATGGCTTTCTCAATGACCGTGCGGGTGGGATTAATGGCATATTTTGAAAAATCAATGGCCTTTTGTTTGGCAATATCATTGAGTTGGTGTTTGATATATTTGATCGGTTCATCCACAATAGCGCGAGTAGTATCCAAGATCATTTTAGGCTCAGGAGAAAGATCTTTTGTGGATTGAATATAGGTTAATCTACAATAATTTTCAGTAATCAAGGAGATGCGCGTCAGCAGGACGGCATTAGTAAAACCACCAGCAATGGAAGCCATCACCTTATCGAAAAAGGGGATACTTTTAAGCGTATCAGACCCCAGCTTGGAAATTAATTCCTCGACAGCAAATTCGACCCCCTCAGAGCCACCAATGGCAACGGAGTAATAGACCTGCTTCATGATCTGCCACAGATCCCGGCCAGTTGCCCGTCCTGTATAAATTGTAAATATCTCTTTTACCAGATTAAGGTTGGCCGAGAAAATAAGGATGGCATCTATAAAGCCATATTGTGAAACTGCAGTGCTGTAAAAGAGGTGAACTATGTATTTGCGCCGTATCTCATCCGCTCGTTTGGATAATTCAGCACTGGTTTGTTCATAGCGTTCCAATGCTGATCCAAATTTGGGGTGTTCAAACTCGATCTTTTTAAGATAGGGGTTTTTTTGAGCCAACTGGAGACGCCGCTCAATGAGATCGAGTTCTTTTTTCCGTTTGCGAACCGGCCCAGGATCACCACTCACCCGACTGATCTTATAAACAGGGATCAGCACAAAGTAGGCAAGCACTGCTATAAGGATAACCAGCACGAAGTATCCCAGATAGGGGTTCGCTGAAGATGCTAAAACATAGAAGGCGAGCATCTCTCTCAAAATGAGGTAGATGAATAGAACTAAAATGAACAGGGCGAGTCGTTTGAGCATTTTCATAGGTTAAAAAATAGTCTGCACCGGGAGTAATACCAATTGGTATAAAAGGTTTCTAAAATCAGTTTAACCTGATTTTACTGTCTCAGTATTCCAAACAATCCTTCAATCAGTATAGTGGCTCAGGAAAGGACCGTATTCTTGATCAATACCCAGGGTGTGGTTAAGCAGCCAATCAGCCAAAAAGTTCAATAGCTCGTCAAGTGAGATCGCATCCTTTTTTATCACTTTCTCCTGGTATACCTGAACCTGTTTTAAAAGATCAGCATGCTCACGTTCATGTTCTGGCAATCCATCAAAACCGAAGTGCCTCATCAAGGATTCTTCTGCAGTAAAATGGAAAATGGTATACTGAACCAACTGATCCAGGGTTCGCTTGATCACAGCATGATCACTCCGGTTATCTCTGGCAATGATCAGCGTATTGATCATCTCGAACAAGATCTTGTGATGCTGATCAAACTCACGGATACCGACACTGAATCGATCTTCCCAAACCAATAATTGCATGATTATTCCTCCCTCTCGAAAATCTTGACATTACTGTGACGGAGTGTAACCGCCGGGATTAATTGTTTCGTGGTTTTTTAAATTTCGCTAATTCAATAAGATGCACTGAAACAGCACTCCTGATACAAGCTTTTCCAGGCTCCCGAAAACAATAAATAATCCTGCGTCTACTTTCCTGACCTATATTGGCTGGGCAACTAATAAGCGCCCTTGTATTGAATCATCTGATCCCTGCAATGGCGACAGAATAACCAAACACAAAAAAGCATTCCCGGTTTCATCCTTAAAACTGACCTCTTCATGCTGGCAAATTGCCAATGGATCACCATCGAGCAAAACGGTGCCATCCGCCTGATCATTTAAAAGAGTTGTTATCAATCGCTTTTTCGCAAGCTTACGCTTAAGTCCGAAAATATCTTCAGCCTTCTTGTTAAACTCAATTATGTGTCCTTCCAGATCATAAGTGATCATGATAAATATTGTGCTATTAATGATATTCCGGACATCCTGAAGCGCCTTTTTGATCCGCTTGTCCTGAGCATGACGATATAATGATGTCTCAATTACAATTCGAAGATCGCGATCATTAAAGGGCTTGATCAAATAGCCAAATGGTTCTGTGATCTTGGCTCGATCAAAGAGGATCTCATCTTCATGAGCTGTGAGGTAGATGATGGGGACATGCTGAAGATCAATGATCTTCTGAGCGGTTTCTATTCCATCCTCACTTCCCTTCAACATGATATCCATGAGTACCAGATCCGGTTTCAACATCTGCGATCGCTGCAGGGCTTGTTCGCAATTAACTGCATCACCCACTACTTCATAGCCCAGATAATCCAACTTGAACTGGATGAACTTCGACATCTGGATATCATCTTCAACAACCAGGATCCTCTTTTTCGAGGAGTTTACTATGGACTGATCATCATATTTTAACACTTACGACCTCCCTATTCGTACCTGGTTGATAGACCGTTTTTAATAAGCTGTTTCAGTTATGTAATGTTCCCCATAGGTCGGGGAAGTTACCAACCTCATTATCGACAGCTAAAACACAATCTTCATTAGTATTCATAAGACTTTCATATTTCATGCTGTGATATGTCTGGTGAAAATAATCATTTATTGAATCATTTCATTGCAAATCCTTTAAGATTTGGATTTACTTTCACGCTGATTCATCTGCCTATAAAAAACCAGGAGTCTATACATGCGATTTATTATACCATTCCTCAAATATCTTTTGCTGATCTTTGTCATGCTTTCCATCATTTCAGGCTGTGCGCATACCAAATCCAGAAAACAGTCCCTTGATATTCAGGAGATCATTGCGCAGGCAAATGCTGATTTTTACCTGGATCAGCGTCTGTGGTATCAAACGATCTCTGCTGAAGTTCAGGGAGAGACCATTATTCTCAAAGGGCATGCTTTCTTCAAGAGACCTGTATCTGGAATTATCAGAAAATTGAAAAAAGCAGGCTATAAATATGAAATTATCGATCAGGTGATCTACCTACCTGAACCATTTGAAGATGATCTGGCTTACGGTATTATCACCAAATCTTATGTCATGGGGCGTAAGCAACCAGTTGATGTCAAACAGGAAGGCACTGAAATGCTGTATGGTGAGCCTGTGCGGTTGATCCGCGATGCAGACCCCTATATTCAGGTTCAATCCTCAGTAGGATATTTGGGATATATTCCGAAAACGGCTCTGCGACCGGTAACTCTGAAAGAATGGAGTCAGTACCAGGTTGGCAAGCAAGCTGTTTTCACCCGGAAATTCAACCTTGACAGTGGGCTGGATATCCAAATGGGTTCGCGTCTCCCCTCCCTGGGTGATGATCATGTTCTGCTGGCCGACGGCTCTCAATTAAATATTTCACCGGCATATTACTCTGTGGTTGATCCTGCTTCAAATCCCTTACGAGCAGCTATTGTTGCCTCGGCTGAACAATATATGGGCTTGCCATACGTCTGGGGTGGCCGTTCTGCTGATGGAGTTGACTGTTCCGGTTTTGTCATGCAGAGCTATGCTTTGAATAACCTATACCTCCCCCGTGATACTGATGAGATGGCCAATCTCGGGCGCATTATCGGTTTGCCGGGTTGGACAGAGGCCATGCTTCCCGGTGACCTGCTCTTTTTCGAAGGAAGTCGGCGATTGGTAACCCACACAGCGATCTACCTGGGGAATAACAAAGTGATCCACAGTCTGGGTTCCGGGGTTCAGATCCAAAGTATGGATCCTGATCATCCCGACTATGCCAAGAACCTGACTCAACGCTTTATTTTTGCCAAACGCCTCTTTGAATAGGGTCACTATGAAATATTACAAACAACTGATAGTACTTTGCTTATCCCTTTTATTTCTGGGAGCATGCTCCTCCAACTCTGTCAAATATACGGTTATGACCTACAATATCCGGCATGGACTGGGAATGGATCGTGTGCTGGACCTGGAACGTACAGCTCGGGTTATTAGAGCAGTTGATCCGGATATCCTGATACTCAATGAAATGGATCATGGCACGGCCAGATCATTCGGTGTACTCCAGGCTGATAGTCTGGGGCTTGAGTTGAACATGCACTCAGTCTTTGGGCGTTCGATCGATTATGATGGCGGGCAATATGGGAACGCCTTACTTACAAAATATCCACTGATAAAATTTGAAGTGATCGATCTTTCGGTAGATAGTCTCCGCGAGGGGCGAAGTGTCTTTCTGGCACACCTGGATCTGGGGTCCGACACGCTGATCGTGATGGGTACGCATCTTGGTCTAGCACCAGAGGAACAGCAACACCAGGTGGCACGCATCCTCCAGGTTATTCCCGATTCTCCCAGGCTGATCCTGACTGGTGATTTCAATTTTGAACCAGACTCAGACCCATACACCCGAATAAATGAACACCTAACTGATGGAATTTTAAAGATTAAGGCCAACCCTGAAAAAACTTATCCGGCGGACAAGCCCGCAAGAAGGATCGACTATATCTTTGTTGGGGAGGACATCAAACCGGTTTCAAGTCAGGCGATACAGGCAATTGATCTGTCTACTGCTTCAGACCATTATCCTCAAGTACTGGAATTTATGATACGATAAAGGGGGTGATTATTGGTCTATGGACTGTAATCGCTTCTCAAATTCTGAAAGACCAGTTGCTGCCCCTTCAGAAGCTTGAACCGGCATTTCAGGGGCTGTCGGTTTTGACCTTGGCGTGCTAACGTTTAGGATATTATCCCGAGGGGTTGTTTGGATTCCCTGGAGCTTGCCCAGCATGGCTTTTACTTCTTCATTGAAATTGCTTACAGTAGTTTCCATGCGACGCATTAATTCATCCATGAGAACCTGGCCGTAATTCTTATCGATCCCATTCATGAGATGTCCAAGATTCTCTTTCAGGTATTTCATTCTACTCTCAGCGTTTGCAAAATCGATATCAGCCATCTTTCCTCCGGGGTCTCAAATAAAATAATTGCAAATTTAAAAGGTGGTACCAGTCAAAGCAAGGTGCATTCCTTGATGAAATTCGGGTTTATTCTCCGATTTGCACCCGGATGATCTTTTTATACCAATTATATCAATTGGATTTCAAAAACACATCATAAATTCAAAATATCAACCTACACTTTACGAGTTACGGGAGGCTATTTTCTGGGTTTGCTTTTACGGAAGTAGCGATTGAGCCAATCCCGTTGAAAATTCTCAAAGTTACCCTTTTCTATAGCACGTCGAATATCAGCCATGAGATCCTGATAAAAGGTCAAATTATGGATGGTCGCCAGCGTTCCGGCCAGAGGATCCTTGGTGAAGAACAGATATCGCAAGACCATACGCGAATAGGTCTGACAGGTATAACAGCGACAGGTGGTGTCCAGGGGATACTTATCCTTGCGAAAGGTTTTATCCATAATTCGCATTTTTCCCATCTTGGTAAATAAGGTGCCCTGCCGGCCGTAACGGGTGGGAATAACACAATCAAACATGTCTATTCCCCGGTTAACTGAGGCCAGGATATCTTCCGGCAAGCCAACCCCCATAAGATAGCGTGGTTTCATGGATGGCAACAATGGCGCAGTATAACCGACCACTTCCTTGAGCAAATCCAAGCCCTCACCCACGCTTACACCACCAATAGCGAACCCATCGAAGGGCAGATTGGTTATGCCGGCTGCACTCTGTCGGCGTAGAGATTGATAGATGCCACCCTGAACAATGCCAAACATGAATTGGTGATCCTGGAGGGGGACATCACGACTACGCTCTGCCCAGCGAGTGGTTCGTTCCACTGCTTTCTGGACATATTCCTGAGGAGCCTGATAATCCACACATTCATCAAAAGCCATGACAATATCAGAACCCAGGTCGCGTTGAATGGCCATGGACTGTTCAGGACCCAGGAATAACTTCTCACCATCCTCCTCAAATTGAAAGGAGACTCCTTTTTCCGTGATCTCACGTCCTTCCAGAGAAAAGACCTGAAAGCCACCGGAATCAGTCAAGATAGTTTGATCCCAACCCATGAAACGGTGGAGTCCTCCAGCTCGTTTCACAGTCTGTAAGCGTTCTCCAAGCGATAAATGATAGGTGTTTCCCAGAACGACCTGAGCACCAGATTCCACCACATCCCGCATGGGGGTCGAACGAACATATCCAGCAGTACCTACAGGCATAAACGCCGGTGTTTCTACCTTGCCGTGTTCTGTGAAAAACTGCCCACGTCGAGCGCCAGATGGGTCGGACCGTAATAATTTGAATTGGATATCTTTTTTGCTCATTGCGAATCCAGCCTCTCTAACAAATATTCATCTCTTTTTATCAACAATTGATCATCAAGTCTTCTGGATTCGATCTGAAGTAACACATCAGGTCTATCCAACTGCAGTTTCAAAACAAGATACTCAGTTGAAGCAGCATTGAGACCACAAAAATCACCTATGGACCCACCCGTAATTCTTCCAGCTTCATCATCAGCAAGTAACAACTCGCAGCCTTCCAAACGTTGATACACTCCGGAAGAATCCAGTTGGAAGATCACAACCAACACCTGTTCATCTTCAAAATCACTCACCTTTGCCCTCAGAAATATCAGTGAGTCTAACGATATCAATAACTCCTCAGATGCATCAGGATTAGGCCAATTAAAAATCTCAATTTTGTGTGTTTGATCGACAGGTGAATTGAGATCATGCAAACGGTACTCCCCTGGAACCATCTGATGAAGTCGCTCAGCCAGGCTATCTTCCTCAAACCAGCCTCTGAGTTGCAAGGTTTGATAAAATATAAACAGCATAAAAACCAGCGTCACCGTACTGATGATATAATAGAGGTTGAATTTTTTCATAGAATAAGGAGTCCTCTGTGGATCTCGATCAGGCAGGCAATTGAGCGATGATCATCCAGATATCTTCAACATAGTTTTCGCTAGAGTTGATCTTAAAACCGGTAGCCGTCAAATCTTCAATTACCTGACTCTGTAAGATACGATGATCCTGCCTTGGACCACGTTTTTGTTCAGACACAGGATCCCAGTCCAGCAACATGATCTTCCCTTCAGCTCTCAATACCCGTTTGATCTCTTTTAAATTTTTTCGAGGAGTTTTAAGCTCATGATAGAGCGAGATGACAACTGCTGCATCCACTGAGTCCGATTCCAGATCCATCTGGATCTCATCAACCTGTAAAACTTGAACATTATCAGGAGGGATGCGTCGATTAAGGAGCGTTAACATTTCCTCGGATGTATCTGCGGCGATAACCATGCCTTGTTCACCCATTCCCACAGCAGCCGGAAAAGTGAAAAAGCCATTTCCACAACCCAGATCCAGTATGGTGCAACCTGGTGGAATACCCAATCGTTGTAACAAAATATCTGGTTTCAGTTCTTGATAACGTTCCGGAGAGACCAATCTTTCGGCTCCCTCTGGATTAAATTTATGTGACATCTGAGGCTCCTGATTCAAAAAGTAGTTGGAGATCATTCTGCAGGATCTGACTGATCCTATAATCGGATTTAAAATTTTCCCAGACAATGGGCAGGACACCCACCCCTGTACTTGAGATAAATGCTTCATCCATAGTTTGAACTGCTTCTTTCAGGATCAGGCTTTCCCTGACCCGCAAACCACGTCTCCGGGCTAATTCCATGATGGTATCCCGAATAACACCAGGTAAAACGCCTAATTCCACTGCTGGTGTAAGCAGAATATCATCCTTAATAAAAAAGATATTCCGGATGGCGCATTCAGTGACATACCCATCCCGGTTAACAAAAACAGGTTCAAAGGCGCCAGCATTCTGGGCATCCTTCTTGGCTAGCATGTTGCCCAGGTAATTCCCAGACTTGATGGCCGGATGAAAGCGCAGAATGGGATAATCCTTCTCTTCAACAAAAATGACCTTCACTGGCCAATCCGGTGTGGGATTAATAGCCCGTCCGGAAAGATAGACTGCTGGATCTGATTGAGTGCTCCAGGGCGAGCCCTTACTTACTCCCCGGGTGATCATGATCCGAACCAACGCGTTACTGACCTGGTTTTTGGTGATAAAGGTTTGCAAAATATGAGGGATTTCTTCCAGGATCGATTCTGCTTCCATGTGAATCGTGCCCATCCCACTGAGCATCCGTGCCATATGCCTATCCAGGCGGAACGGATTACTTCGATTGATTCGAATGGTCTCAAACAGGCTGTCGCCATAAAGAAAGCCCTGGTCATTAAAAGGGATAACAGCCTGGTTTGACTCGATCCAGGTTCCGTTAGTGTAGATCAGCATTTAGGTTTTACCTGCATGCTGTAGAATAGCATGAATCAGGGTTGTGCAAAAGAGAATGAGTGGGACTAATTGAAATTAAAAATAGTGCTGGAAACAACAAAGGGTCCGAAGACCCTTCATTGTATGACACCCACTTTGGGGGTCTGTTACTTGCGCACAACCCGTGCATTTATGATATCTCCCAGAACTTCGCCACCATCTGAGAGTACCACTGAAACGTTGGGGTCATCGCTGCTATTAATGAGTTTAACTCCTGTTTGTTGAGATTTCATTTTTCATGGTGACCTGTATACACAAGTAATGTGCCAGGCTCTGATGATAATACTATAACATTCTGTATCTATTATATATATAGGTATTAATAAGGACTCTGTTCTCCACCTGAAATGGGGCTATGGCCATCATATCGATATGTTGATATATCAGTCTAATATAGCTGTTGCTGCATTATTAAAAAGAGTAGTGACCTAAAAATTCCAGGAAGCTCCAAAGAGTTCGGGAATAACTTCCTGATCCAGCAGGGCTGTGAATGTTAAGGGTGCTGTATTTTTCAGATAAGCTTTCATTGACTCTATTTCGACTGGGGGTATCTGGTAACGACTGATAAATTTAATCGTGAGGGTTTCTGCAGGGCCTGTTTGTCGTGGGAGGGATTCTGTCAACAGTTGACGCACCAGCAAGTCATTAGGGTTCAATATCTGTACCTGAATTCCTCGCTGCTTGAAACACTCACGGAATACCTGAGTCTGGTAACCGTAGTGTGTGCATCCGAGGAAAGCATGCAGTGAGACCGGATGATGATCAAAATGCGCCAGGGCTTGATCCACATATCCATCCAAAAGATCACGGCAGGCTGTTCCGCTGGCATCATTTGAAATGGCATGGGCCAATCCTGGACAAGATTGAGACACAATTTTTGCAGATCGTGCATTGATCGATCGACTGTAAGTATCAGCTTCAACAGTAGTTTCTGTGGCAAAGATGATCAAGCTGTGATCTGATCCACGTTCAATGGCCGTATTACACTGGGTCACGCCAGCATCCACGATCCCCCTGACTTTCACCAGTTCTTGTTTAGCAAATTCAGTATCGGCGTAGATCACACTGAGTGTATTGCAAGCGATTGCAATTTCATCAGGCGCGAATCGTTCATAGCTTGCAGTTAGAAACCGATTGAACAAAGTGATACGCTCGGCTTGAGTTTTGAGCGAATTGTAACCTAACCGATCATCCGGTGTGGCATTAACATAAAGTAACTCGATCTCGGAATCGGGAACATCCCGGGTAATGGCCTGTTCTAGGCCAGCACACACCGATAATCCGCCTAAACCGGAATCTGTGATCATCATTTTCAAAGATATTCAATCCTTATCATAATACCCTGTCATGATATCCCGCAAAACTGGAATATGGTGTTCCCTCAACTCCAGCATACCATGTGAGGGGATTTCATAGGTGATGATGGGAAGACCCTGCTCTGCACACCAGGAGCCGAATGACCCCGGCGTTGAATAACCCACATCAGGGACCAATTCCAGCTGAGTTCTGATGGCAATATCTTTGGCGACTGCTGAAGCCAGGGGATCATCAATGCAACCCAGGAAGCCATGCAGGGAAATAATCAACTCAGGTCTTTGGGAAGCAATCAGATTCAGTATTGCTTTGGTTTCAGATTCGGAACCCGGCTGAATACCTGGGCTCAAAGCAATATTTTGGGGTCGATCCCAATGATTGCGATAATAGACCGGATCAGACTTCCAATTGTCTGCGGGAAAATTCCGATTCAGATCCACACCTCTGGCATTACAGCGCGTTCCTGCCAGCACTCCATCTGGATTGGCTGTAAGGATCACGGCAGTCTTCAGATCAGACGGATCCACCGACCTTAAACACTGAGAGAGTAAAACTGAAGTGAGATTTTCGTCCCCATGAATGGATCCCAGGATCAAAATTTCAGGTGCAATGCTCTGTGGTTCGAAGATGAGGAGATCAATGCCATTTTCACTTTTACCGAACATGCGGGAAGGGTGACACAGTTCCCCGGTTTCATCAAGTGGAAAAGTCATCGTTAATTACAGAAAATGATCAGGCTTCTACTGATATCGCTTCAGCCGATGAGGCTTGGGAGGATTCGGGTTCGATGCAGGGTAATTGAAAATAAAAGACACTGCCCCCTGTTTCACCATCGTGATAGCCAACTTCACCACCATGCTGTTCGATGATCATGCGGGATACAGCCAACCCAAGTCCGGTTCCAATACTTTCTTTGGATTTGCCAGATTCAAACTGAGCATACTTATCAAATATCAATTTCTGTTGATTCAATTCCACACCAGGGCCGTCATCGGTTACGCTAAAATAAAGATATCCTAGATTCCCTTTTTGATGTTTATGCATTTCCACCAGGATATTCGCGCCCCTGGGGGTATGTTGAATAGCATTGCTAACAAAATTAGTGATCACCTGTTCAATTTTCCGACCGTCACAGTAGCATAGCGGTAATCCATCTTTGATATCCATTTTTAGCGTTGTTTCTCGCTGGCTGGCTACAGGTTGCAGCATTTGCATGGAGGAAACAACGATGGTTTTTAACGGAATTTTGGCTTTGCTCAAAACCATTTTGCCAGCTTCAAATTTTGAAAGATCCAGCATTTCGTTTACCAATTGAAGCATTTTCTGGCTGGTTTCGCGAATAGTAATAGCAATTTCACGAATGCGATCATAGGGTTTTTCACCCATTTTCAGCAATTCAGCAAAGCCAAACACAGAGGTGAGAGGGCTACGTAGATCATGCACCAACATGGCAATAAAATCTGCCTTGATCCGTAAAATGTGTTCCATTTTCTCCTGTTCAGCTTGTCGGATCAAACGACTTCGATAAAAAATGAAGGCAATTACAATCAACATTAACACGATGGTAAAGGCCAGGACGATCCACATGTCAGTGAACTGTCTTTTAAATTCCAGCTCTTTAATCAATGCCGATGCTTTAAACTCGTCCAGTTCATTTTCACGTTTGTCCAGCTCATATCGAACCTCCAGCTCAGCAGTCCTACGGTTATTCTGCTGGTGATTTAATCGGTCATTGGTCAGTAACAGTGCTTTCTGATATTGCAGGGCTTTATCCAATCGTCCAAATTGAGCATAGGTTTCGGTGAGGAGAAGATTGGCGTGTTTCACAGTAAGTAGATCATTGACGTTTTGGGCAATATTTAAGCCTGAGAGCATGGCCTGAATAGCTTTTCTCCGATAGCCAGCCCGGGCTTGAAGCTCTCCTATCTGGAGCCAGATCTCTGCTGAAACGGAAGCTTCACCGGCCGCCTCTGCAATTTGTTGTCCATCTTCATAATAGCGCAGGGCTTCTGGTGCATCACCGGCTTCTTGATAGATCTTGCCCACATCACTCAGAGCTAAAGCGATCTCACCTTGACTGCCACTTTTTTGCTTCATTTCCAAAGCATCCAGAAAATATTTCTGGGCAGCGTTAAGTTGAAATTGATGGTAGTAAAGTTCTCCCAAGCTTGTATAAAGCTCAGCCAATAATTTCTGCGACAAGTGCTCATCTGCAATACGCACGGCTCGTTCCAGATGCTCCTTGGCTTGGTCATAACGATGTAAGGTCATCAAAGTCTGAGCAAGTCGATTTTCACTGGTCAACACGCCATGATAATCCTTGATCTTTTCATTGATAACCAGGGCACGTTCATAGAAGCGACGCGCTTTTTCAGTCTGCCCCCACTGCGAATAAACATCACCGATGGCCAGAACGGTACGAGCGAGTTCTTCCTCTGCGTGGAGATCCTCAAAGATCATCAAGGAACGTAAATAATAATCCAGACTTTGATCAGTCTGATTTAAGGAACTATAGGTAGAACCGATTATTCTCAAAGTGATGGCAATATTTCTTACGTCGGACAACAGTTCAAATTCACTAAGCGCCAGGGTTGCATGGTCCAATGCATTTCGATAGTCCTGAATGTGGTTGTAATAATTGGTCAAGTTGGTATGGGCAATAGCCATTCCATACTTGTCATAGAGAGATGTAGAAAGATCCAAAGCCAGATTGGCATATCGCTGACTTTTTTGCCATTCTGAACCAGAATGGACTTTGGACAAACGATTTAAAAGATCAACTGTATCTCCCTCATTGGTACTGCGCAATTGTTGTTTTAGGCTATCAATTTCAATCGATTGTTCAGCAATAAGTCCAGAGACCAGCAAGGTTAAAGACAATAATACTATCAATCTGAACAGACCATTTAGGATCATGATATCTCCAACATCTTTTCATCAGCCTTAATTTCTTGGGCTTGAATTGTCACCGCTTGATCAGCATCAATCTAGTCAAATTATCAGGTGGTGTCAAACGGTAGCTGGCATTTCTTTGGATAAGCTGGATAACATTGACGGCCTCGCAAAAAGTACCTCTCGCACGTCTACGCTCTACAAGCTTCGCCGCACAGGCAGAGCGCGCAGAGCGTTGTATTGAGTTCATCGAAATGACGCAAAGTGCTGATATATAAGGATTTAGGATTATTCACTATATATGGTTGTATTTAATGGTTTTAGGGCACATTTCATGAATTCTCAGATACTTTTTGCGGCTTTGTTAACATTAAAAAAAAGCCTGAAAATATTTATACGGAACCACCAGAGAATATGGTGCTGACCCTGCAATTTATTTGGAAACAAATGACCAATGAATATATTTGCTAACCTATGAATAAAGCCATATACCTGTTACTCCTCTGGACGCTTGATCTGTCTGCGCAAGGGGTTATCGCAGAGATTAAACTGAAAACAAAAAATTTGGATGATATTCCTCAACAAGCTGTTGCTCAATTGGCTGATGATATTGACTACTACATTGAGAATACTCAGTGGACCTTTGATGACCTGCCTACCGACTTTACCATTCAGGCCACCATCTACCTGGACAGTTATACTGAATCCGGTTATCAAAAAATATATACTGGCAAAGCTTTCTGGGGAAATGGTGACGACCAGAAATATTTTGATAAGAGCTGGCAATTTGCCTTTAATCAGGGAGATGCCTTGATCCACTCCCGATCTTTTAACGCTCTTTCTTCCTTCATTGACTACTGGGTGTTGACCATTTTAGGCGGAGACCTGGATACCTGGAACCAGTTCGGAGGAAGTCAACTTTACACTGAAGCCAGGCAGGTGGCTCAATTGGGGACTGGAAATTCCTTCTCTTTAGGGTGGAAAGACCGGCTGGAGGATATTGAGAAGCTTAGTCGGAATCAAGATTTCCGGAAAATGAAATATGCTTATTATGAAGCTATTGACCAGTGGGATTCCGGTCAAAAGAAGGCTGCCCTCAGAACATTGACCAACTTTATCAACAATTTGGAGGTCAGTATCAAACGCCAGGAATCGCGGATATTCACGCAGAACTTTCTGAACGCTAAATATCAGGAATTAGGTGATTTTATCTGGGAAGTGGGTGACCTCTCTCTATTGCAACGCTTGATGAAAGTAGATGAGGATCATCGCGAGCACTACAACGCTATCCTGGCTGACTGGTAGAATTACTCCGGTTACTCCCACCACTTCTCCCGAAAATGTTTATCCTGAATACTTCGCGCTTGAAATTGCGTCAGATTCATCTCAGTGATGCAGATTTCATGCTCGAGTTATTAAGTTCACCCAGTTGGAAAGAGTATATCGGTGATCGGAAGGTTAATTCAATTGCCGAAGCAGAGGCATACATTCTATCGAAGGTGATTCCAAGCTATGAAAAATTTGGTTTTGGCTTTTATATGATAATTACTCGAGCTGATCAAACCAGAATTGGTATATGTGGCCTGATCCGGCGAGCTGGACTAGAAGATGCAGATATTGGTTTTGCCTTGTTACCCGCATTTGAAGGACGGGGGTTCGCCCTGGAGGCCGCCCAGGCAATGCTGGATTACGGGATCAAGGTTCATGCCCTGGAGCGGATAGTGGCCATAACGGTTAACCACAATCGTCGATCCATCACCCTTCTGGAAAAACTGGGGATGAACTATGAAAAAATGATTAAACTACCGGACGATAATGAGCCGCTAATGCTCTATAGCAATAAATTGAAAAAACAGGGTGAGGTGCACAATGAAAATTTTTCATCAATTAATAATTCTCAGTTTACTGATCAATGTCTTGAGTTGCAGTGAAACTCAATCTGATGAAGTCTGGTTAGCCCAATTGCCCAAACCCTGGACACTCAGCCAGGCGCAAATGGATGAGTTTTTGCCTCAATTTCAACAGCGTTTTCCTGATTTTCAAACTCGCCTTAAAAATCTGGCCCTCTGGCGAGTAGGCACCCCCTATGAGATCTTCAAGTTGGGAGAAGGAGTGGAGCCTGATCTTGATCCTATTATTCGTTATGATGTATCAGATTGCACGGGACACAATCTGACGACATTGGCTGCTGCAAGGAGTAACTCCTGGGATGAAGCACTAGGTAATATGATTGAGATCCATTATAAACCGGACTCTACCGGCACCCGACAACCCAGCTACTTATCACGCTGGCACTATACCGTGGATCGGATCACGATGAACCCGAATACGGTGGACATTACCCAAACGCTACTGCCACTTTCAGCTCTGGATTCTGTGAACATCACCCTCAATCAAAAAGAAAGTGGTGAAGAATTCCTGGATTTGAACTGGAAGCGTAATTTGACTGCCACCTATATTCCAAACAATCAGATAACTGCAGATCTGTTAGCAACATTACCGGCCATCGTTGGGGTTACCTTCGTGAAGCCCAAATATTTCAAGCTGGGGATTGTCATGGGACACGAAGGAATGATCATCGATGGCAAATACCTGCTGCACGCCTCGCAGAGTGCTGGCAAAACTGTCAAATTGGACTTCCTCGACTACTATTTCCCAGATGATGGTGCCTTCTTTGGCGGGATCATGATCTTCGAGTTTAAAGAAAAGGGTTAGTGCCTTTTAACCACACATCAGTAACCCACGACTTAAGTCGTGGGCTTCCTGTAACTTATGCAACAGATCACCAAATCAATCGCCACCAGTAACCACAGCCAGTTCCTGAACATTACTGGTCTGGTTAAGGAAGCAGTGGCTGAAAGCGGAATCAGGTCAGGAGTTGTTACTGTATTTGTCGCCCACACCACTGCTGGTATAACTATTAATGAGAATGCCGACCCCGATGTTACCAGAGACATGCTGAATCTGCTGGATAGAATGGTTCCCTGGAACGACCCGGACTATCGTCATTTTGAAGGAAATACGGCTGCTCACATGAAAGCTTCCTTAATGGGTAATTCAACCGAGGTGATCATCGAAGAAGGACGCCTTCAGTTAGGAACCTGGCAGGGTATTTATTTTTGTGAATTTGATGGACCCCGACAGCGCAAGGTTCAGCTCAAAATCATGGGAAGCTGAGCTGTAGGTTTACCAGGGAAGCCGGTTTCTGAATAGATCCTCTGAGAACTGCTGTCCGCTTTCGGGGTGTTTTAGTGAGCGCATCAACACAAAATTATATAAGAGGGGGTTGTTCAACTGAATTTCTTCCAGTGCTGACAGGCTCTCGTCATCTAAATAACCAAGATAACTAAGAGCAGTATTGTTGTTCAAAATATCAACCGCTGGTAGTGGGTAGTCACTCCCATAAAGCAGACGTGAATGAAGATCAGTTCTGGACAACATCACTTTTAACGGTTCGCCGATCTGATTGATAAGGGTCATTGCAGAAATATCAGCGAAAAGCAAACCTTCATATTGAGGATCATCAAAAAGTCGCATAAACAACTTGAAATTATCCATTTTAGCCTGTTTTGGATCATCCAAATCCACGGATTTCCCAGCGACTGCACAATGAGCCACAATAACCTTGACCCCGGCTTTCAATGCGCTTCGAAGTAACAACGGATTCCCCAGATGTTGGCGTCCCTGAGAGGCAATCGCCTGTTCTGTACCAGCATGGCTAAGTAACACCATGTTTAAACGCCGCATGGCCGCGTAAAACGGATCGCATAATGCTGATGATGGATCAATTCCCATGGCATTGGGAATCCATTTTACTACATGAACCCCCTGGGTGGCCCATTTTTCCAGTTCAAGGACTGCATCTTTTCGGTAAGGATGAATTGAGACAGCGGGCTGGATACGATCTGGATATTGATGCCATAGATCCACAATATATTGATTGGGAATATATATCTCAGTCTCAGCTTGATCCACTGCTCCATTTTCCAGATAATGCCTATCCAAAGCCAAACCTAAGATCTGAAAATGAACCGGAATTCTCACGATCTGGTAGATAAGTTGTTCCAGATATTCTTCATCTGCCCTGGTTTTATCAACCACACCTGCGGCATCTAAAAAATAGTTGAAGCGGGTTAGCTTAAAGGGATGGATCATTGATTGCATATCGGTGTGAATTTCAATACCGCTGTTGCTATTCCCCAAACCCACAATGTGCACATGATTGTCAACAAGAGTATCCCCTGCAAATGGAGCAAAAGCATCCTGGATGAATGATTTTGCCTGGGGACTCAATTCCAATTGGGTCTCTTTGGATGGTTCAGGCTGACAACCCGATATGATCAGAATAAATAAAAAGCTGGTGAAAAATAGTCTGGTTAGCATAGGTATAAAATAATAAGGGAGTACCGGTTTGGCACTCCCTTAATAAACCGCAAGAATGTTTTACAGTTTGGTTTCTGCAACTACACCAGCAACATGATCGGCGGTCACTTTCAAGGCTGCTTTTTCAGCGTCGGTCAATTCAACTTCGATGATCTTTTCAATACCACCTGCTCCAATAACACAAGGGACACCGATAAATAAACCATCAATATCATATTCACCTTCACAGAGAGCTGCACTGGGAATAATACGTTTCGTATCCTTCAGATATGCATCAGCCATATCGAGAGCTGACTGGGCAGGGCTAAAGAAAGCAGAACCGTTGCCAAGCAGTTTGACAATTTCACCACCGGCCATCCGGGTTCTCTTTTCAATTGCATCAAGAGCATCCTGATCCAGCAATTCTGTAACTGGTACGCCACCTACAGTAGCAAGACGGGTCAGGGGAACCATGGTATCCCCATGTCCACCCAAAACGAGGCAGGAAACATCTTTGGTTGAATAACCGGTCTCCATGGCAATAAATGCTTTAAAACGTGAGGAATCTAAAGCTCCGGCCATGCCGATAATTTTGTTCTTTGAAAAACCGGAGACCTTGTAAAAGGCATACACGATGGCATCCAGTGGATTGGAAACAACAATCACAAAAGCGTTGGGAGCGTATTTTTTAACATTCTCAGCAACATTAGAAATGATCTTCAGGTTGATATCCAGCAAGTCATCTCGGGACATACCGGGTTTCCGGGGAACACCAGCAGTAATGATCACAACATCAGAATCAGCAATATCAGCAAAATTGCTGGTGCCAGTAATATTTACGTCATAGCCTTGTAATGGACGCATTTCCATGAGATCCAGAGCCTTGCCTTTAACAGGACCTTCAAAATCAGGAATATCAAGAATAACAACATCGCCCATTTCTTTCTGGGTTGCAATCAGGGCTAAAATTTGACCAATCTGTCCACCACCAATAAGGGATATTTTTTTTCTACTCATTTTTGTAACTCCTTTTATCTAATTAGATATAAAAATCATTTATTGATAAAGTTCAATTCCCATGCCACAGTAAAGAACTTGCGCAAACACTGTCAATATCACTTGTCTGCTCAGCTATACTGCACAAGCTCATTATTATTGAAGATCATCTTGGATTTATCAATTGATCGGCCATTAGCGATCATCCTTGATCTGTTTGCCGCCCTGAATGATTGTTTCCCATATCTGTTTTATAACAGAGGCCGGCAAGCGTCCGGCTGATTCCTCGATCAGTCTCTGAATTAATTCCTGCTCACGATCAGGGGTGAATAAGGGTAGTTCAGCCTCCAATTTCAAACGCCGGATATTGATGGTTTCGGCGACCCGCTTCTGGATCAGCTCCAGAATACGTGCGTCCAGCTCATCTATCTTATCACGGTGTTCTGCTATTCTATCGGTCATGTAAATCAATATAGCCTGAAAGCTGACTTTCCGGGATATTATTTGCATGTCAAACCATCCTGAAGAGGATGATGAAAATGAAGGTTATGACCTGCATCATTATTTTTTTAAGGCTCATCGTCATAATGCGTACCTGGATACAATCATTGAGATTGGGGGTCAATAAAATATTCTGGGGTATAAAGGTATAAGGGTTATAGAGGCTGTGTGAGAAGAAGTACAACGCTTACCCCATGCTTTAGCTTGGGGGTATGATAACCTACTATTACCTAGGGCTTTAGCCCCGTATTGTTGGGCTAAAGCCCTCCTTTTTTAAGGTTTTTATTACCCCCAGGCTGAAGCCTGGGGTA
>JAYEKW010000014.1:5341-21472 GCA_034716895.1 Candidatus Neomarinimicrobiota bacterium | reverse complement strand
AGCAATCAGAGAAGTGCCTGGAAAACCATATTATATTGCATCGTATACGATTGATGATCTGGAAGATGTTTTAGCGTTTATCGCTGCCAAAGCCAATCACGCTGAAAACAAGAAACTTGAGGGGGAATTAGATCAATTGTACGATCGATTGTCAACCATAGAAGCATCCTACGATGTTGTCGATGCTTGAGTGAAAGGAAAGATAATGGAAGAGACGAACCCTGCATTAGGTGAAGAATTTAAAGAAGTAGTCAGGACTCAGATCAGGCAAAATGATCCTCCAGAGACGAAAATGGCATATGAGCGCTTACTCCGAGAGGGGTACCCGGAGCATGAGGTTATTAGGCAGCTTGCAGTTGTTGTCGCCGCAGAAGTATTCGATGTCATGAAAGAGGAAAAACCTTTCGACCATGAACGATTTGTTGAACGACTAAATGACCTTCCCAATGAACCTGAATAATGCTCGAGAAGTGAGATAATATGCCATTTAAACCAGAAGAACTTCCGCTTATTGAATCCTATTTTCAGAATTATTGCCATAAAAGGAACAAACCTGAGTTTTACGACAAACTTCACCTCGAATACGAAATCGATAATCAATCTTTTGTTCTATTAGAAGTTCGTCAACATTGGCGTGATCCAACCAGACAAACTCGTTCGCCTTATGCAAAAATCCGATACATCCGGTCATCTGAGACTTGGAAACTTTACTGGATGCGGCGAGACATGAAATGGTATTTGTATGACCCACATCCTGAAGCAAAAAGTTACGTGAAATTACTTGAGGTAATTGACGACGATAAGCATGGCTGTTTCTACGGGTAATCACCGGTATAACAAGCTACTTGAAGCTGACGTTCCAAAGGGGGAACCGCAAAGCGAATATGATATTGAATATACACAAATTTATGCAAATCCAAGAAGCTGTCGAGCGCAGCTTAAGCGCAAGACGCTAGCAGGAGGGGTAAATCCTCGGCTACGACAGAAAATCATCTCTTGGGACATAGCCGTATCATGGCTATATTTCAAGGAAAGTATAAATGAGGTGAATTATGATCAAAACAACTACAGTCAGAGCAATGATGGATCCCAAGAAAAAAGAGAAGGTCAACGGTATTCTTGGACGACTTGGTTTGAACCATTCTGAAGCAATAAACATCTACTATAGTCTTATCGAAGAACACGAAGGTCTCCCCTTTCCTATTGCATTGCCAGGAGGAGACATTGAAAATGAGACAACAACTGATATCCGCCCAGATGTTTTGAAGCAGCTAAAACTGAGTGTTAAGAAGAATTATCGTTTAGGACAATTGTTGGCACAATGAGTTCCTATCCAACAGTAGAAGAAATTCTTGCAATTCACACCTATTTGATCCAAGAGTTTGGTGGGAAATCTGGTGTCAGAGATCAGGGAGCAATAGAATCTGCTCTGGGTCGTCTGACTTCAGGATATTACTCAAACATAAATGAAGAAGCTGCTGCTTTGATGGAAAGTCTATCCCAAAATCATCCATTCATTGACGGCAATAAACGTGTGTCATTCTTTGTTACTGATATTTTTCTGAGGATGAACGGATATCAAATCAATTGTGACAATGAAGAAGCTTTTACTTTTTTCGACAAGCTGTTCAATAGTAGGCGTTTTAACTTTGAACACTTACTTGAGTGGCTGAACAAACATATTGAGGATTTGGAATAAGAATCTCCCTGCTAACAAAGGCTTCAACCTGACTCACACAAAGGGCTTGCTTGACTAAAATGACTTACAGGGATACAGTATTTTTACAAAAGGATAATCTGCTGCGAAGCAGGTTAAGCCTGGGGCGTTGGGCAGACTCTGAAATTACTTGCCATAACATGACATCCGTGCTATACTTATATTGATGATACGTTCATTTACAGACAAAGCGACTGAGGATATCTTCAATGGTATTAATTCTAAGCTTGCTCGGAAAAGACTCCCTGTAAATCTTAGGAAAGTTGCTGTACGAAAACTTGACCAGCTAGACTCTGTTGTTCAGCTTCCAGAACTACGGATTCCACCTGGAAACAGATTTGAAGCATTACATGGTAATCGGGAAGGTCAATACAGTATTCGCATAAATAATCAGTATCGAATTTGTTTTAGCTGGACTGAACTCGATCCAATAGATGTAGAAGTAACGGATTACCACTAAAGGAGAATAAAATGGTCAGAATACCAACAAACAGAATGCCAACACATCCAGGTGAAATGTTGCTTGAAGAATTCTTGAAACCAATGGATATTACCCAAAAGCATCTTTCTATTGCTATACATGTCCCCTTCCAGAGAATTAATGAACTCGTAAATGGAAAAAGAGGAATTACTCCCAGTACTGCTCTACGATTCTCAAGATTTTTTGGGAATACACCAGACTTCTGGATGAATCTCCAACAAAGGTGGGATTTGTATTGGGCAAGTACAAAAGAAGCCGAAGATTTACAACGAATTCACAGCTATTCCTGAGTTAGCCCGGTACGTTACACGGAAGTTTGGAGAAGTAGAATCTCAGGAGCGAACAACAATTCATTTTTCTTCTTGACATGCGTTACCGTGAAAGGTAACATTAGCCATGGGTAAGGTCAAAAGAGGCGGCTATGTATTTCTCTCTTGGATTGGAGACCACTCCCCCAGGCATGTACATGTGTACAAGGATGGAAATATGATCCTAAAATGGGACCTCGAAAATGATATGCCAATGAAAGGAACCGCTACACGTACTATCCTAAAATTCATAAAAGAACTAATTGAGGAGGGGAAACTATGAAGATCATAAATATCGAAGTAAACAGGAACAAAAAAACTTTCTCAGTAGGCACCGATGATTCTACCTATGGTTATCCTTTCGCAAAGTTGGATCCAGTACCACTTAAAAAGAATCCACTAATCAATTTCTGGATTGATGAAGATTTTGGTGGTGACGCCTTCTCATTCGAGTTGCAAGATGGTAAAACAGGGACAGTTCATATTGATCATGTACTTGAGTACAACCGTGATCCAAACTATATGACTGAACTTCTTCTCTACAAGCTGACAATTGAAGCTAAAAGACATGTTGAAGAGACCCAACTCAGTAATAGGGAGATTATTCGTCGGCTTGGTACTTCTCCTGCACAATATTACCGGCTACTTGATCAAACGAATGTGACAAAATCTGTTAACAAGATGTTTAATCTACTTCAAGTTCTAGGCTGTGAAATCGATGTTGTCTTCAAGGATGAAAATAGCTCGAAAAGGGTGTTGGTGTCCGTGTAACAAGCTGCTTCGAGCGGACTCACACAAAGGGGGATTGGCTAGCTGAAATAATGTCTCAAGATACAGTGTTTTTACAAGAGGATAAATCATACTGAAGCCGCTCAAACCTGGGGCGTTATACACATCCACTTCCAATAAAGTATGAACAATATATCTGAAATTAACCAAACCATGAACTTGTTGCCGTTATGCACACAGTGTAATATATTGTATCCGTGAAATTATATAACTGGAACAATGAAAAAAATGATCTGCTTAGGAAAAATCGAGCAATCTGTTTTGAGGATATACTCCTCTATATGGATAAAGGATTTTTGATTGACGATATTGTTCATCCTAACCAAGAGAAATACCCAGGCCAAAGAATGCTTGTAGTCGATATCGAGGATTATATCTACTTGGTTCCATATGTTGAATCAGAGGGTGAGCTCTTTATGAAAACAATTATCCCTAGCAGAAGGGCAACAAAGAAATATTTGGAGAAAAGAAATGACTAAACTAGATAAATATGAACAAGAGATTCTTAGATCATATGAAAATGATGAATGGGAATCAGTTCCAGACCTTGAAAAAAGGAAACTCGAGCTACAGGAATATGCTAGAGAAACCCTACGTAAGGATAAAAGAGTAAATATTCGTATTACTGGACGGGATCTAAGGCAGTTACAACGTATTGCTTTACGTGAAGGTCTTCCCTACCAGACCCTAATTTCGAGCATTTTACACAAATATGTTAACGGCGTTCCAATTCAGTAACTCATTGGCTGAAGGCGATCGTTCCGTGTATAACGGCTTGCACCTGACTTTGGCAACTTGAATGGCTTAAGGAAAATGAATTGCAAATACATAAAATCACAGTCTCAGGGCCACACAGGTAAAGCCTAGGACGTTACACAGAAAGAGCGAAGAATATTAGTTGACAATTTAAACCTCACCGACTAACATCTAGACAGACTGGCTGTTATTTTAACAAGGAGGTGAAATTTTGTTAAACAACTTATGGCAATTACAGGAAGCTAAGAACAAATTCAGTAGCTTAGTGGATAAGGCTAAAAACTCAGGACCACAAATCGTCACCAAACACGGAGAAGAAGCTGTGGTCGTTCTGGATATTTCAGAATACAAAAAACTACTCAAACCTAAAATGAATCTTGTACAGTTTTTCCAAAATTCGCCACTTGCAACAGATGATCTTAATCTAGAGCGAAATAAAGAATTACCTCGTGAGATTGCGCTATGAACTATCTCCTTGATACTTGTTTAGTCTCTGAGTTAATCAAAGATCCACCAGATGTGAATGTGCTAGAATGGATTTCAAGCATTCCTGAGTCTTCCCTATTCTTGAGTGTCTTGACTATAGGTGAAATCCACAAGGGGATTGAAAAACTTCCTCAGAGTAAGAAGAAGGATAGACTTCACAAATGGGTCAACTCAGATTTACGTGAGAGATTTAAAAACAGGATTATTGATCTAGAATTAGCAGTAGCAACAAACTGGGGAGAACTCCAGGGAAAAGCAGAGTTAGTCGGAAAGCCAATGTCCCTCATCGATGGATTGATTGCTGCAACGGGGGTCACGAATGATCTTATTGTTGTGACCAGAAATACTAAGGACATGGAACAGAGTGGAGTAACCCTTTTGAATCCTTGGCTAGGGTCATGAAAACTTCTGTGTAACAAATTAGGATAGACATGACCCCATAGTACCACAACTCTCAAAAGAAGCAGAAGATGGGTCATTTCTATTCTGGTGTTCGATAAGGCGCGGTTGTTATAAGGGGATTGATAAGAAGTCATTGTTTATCATGAAGTTAGTTTCAGTAATAATCACGACCAGTTCTCAATTATCGCTGGAAATATGATACTTTAATCACAAATAACAAGAATTACGGTGTGTCTTTGGTCATCATACGCTTCCTTAGATTTCATTTTCCTGCTCCATGCGGGATATGGAAACGTATATTAGCCTATTACTGTTATCAGTCAAGACCGGAGAATTGCTTTTCCGCCGCGGAGCGGCTTACTTGAACAACGGTTTAGAGCGGACTCACCAAATGGAATCGATTTGCGAAGATGATGTCGTAGGATACAGTATTTGTACAAATGGATAAATAATACGGAAGCCGCTCAAGCTTAGGGCGTTACACACATTCTCGTAGCAGGAAAAATACTCTTGTCGGACAATTACACATTGCAAAGACTACGTCATTGGCGTACTTTCTGTCATGAAGATAATTGAAACACCAATTTTTACGAAAAAGTTAAAATCAATTCTTGGAGTTGAGGACTATCAGTTGCTTCAAAACTATCTTATTGATCGCCCTGAATCTGGAAAAGTTATTCCAGGTAGTGGAGGCTTGAGAAAACTCCGTTGGACTGGCTCAGGACGTGGATAAAGAGGTGGTAGTAGGGTTATTTACTACTATTTCAAAAATGACGAGATCATCTTAATGTTTCTGATCTATCGGAAAAATGAAACAGAAGACCTGACAAAGGAACAAATCAAGATACTCGAATCATTAGTCAGAGGTGAATTATTATGAAAGAAGAACTATTTGACGAACTAATGGATAGTATAAAGCAAGGAGGCTCAATTCTTCGCGGTGAAATTCAACCTAGTCGTGAATATAATATCGAGAATCCTGATGTACATGCCATTCGCAAACAGTACGGTTTATCCCAAACTAAATTTGCAGAATTGTTGGGAATAAGTGTTGCTACATTAAGAAACTGGGAACAAGGAAGAAGAAAGCCTGATGGCCCAGCTAGAATCCTATTATCCGTAGCAGCAAAGCATCCAGAAGCGATTTTAGACTCAGTCTACCATTGATTAAGTGTGTAACATGCTGCTTCGAGCGGACTCACACAAAGGGATTGGTTTACTAAAATTATGTCTCAGGATACAGTGATAATACAAAAGGATAAATCATACGGAAGCCGCTCAAACCTGGGGCGTTATATGGGCCAGAGTATACCACAGTTACGAAATAGGGGTTGCAAAGCATCAACTGATACTGCATATTAGTATCATAATGACATTGAGTAGTAAACACAGCAAAACCCTTGAACTAATATTTGAAAATCCAGTACGCTCAGATGTCAATTGGCAAAAAGTTGAACGCATGTTGGAGGCACTTGGTGCTGAACTAAGTGAAGGTAGAGGCTCCCGAGTTAGGATTTATCTTAACGATGTTCGAGCAGTTTTCCACAGGCCTCACCCTCAGAGAATAACAGATAAGGGTGCACTAAAATCAATACGACGCTTCCTAATCGAAGCAGGAGTGAAATAATGCTTAAATACAAAGGTTACACCGGGCATGTTGAATTCGATGATGAGGCGAATCTTTTTCATGGTGAAGTAATAGATACTCGAGATGTTATCACGTTTCAGGGAACCACAGTGGAGGAAATACAGATTGCTTTTCGTGACTCAATCGATGATTACACTGATTTTTGCATGGAAAGAGGTGAAACACCTGATAAACCTTTTTCTGGAAAGTTTATTCTAAGATTACCACCCCCTATTCACCATCAGATATACGTAAAGGCTGTACAATCTGGAAAAAGTCTCAATAAATGGGTACAAGAAACGCTGGAAGAGGCCATATAGCAAAAGCTTATGAGCGGACTCACTACAAGGGATTGGTTAACGGAAATGATGTCGCAGGATACAGTGTTTTTACAAAAGGATATATCATACGGAAGCCGCTCAAGCGCGGGACGTTAGACAAACTGAAATCAATAGGTTGACATAAGGCACACTTAAGGATATCTTTGAACCATGAAATTCATTAACTGGAATCCAGAGAAAAATGAATGGTTACAAAAAGAACGGGGTATTTCATTTGAAATAGTTGCCTTCCAAATCGAGGCTGAAAATTTCCTTGCAGTTCTGGATCACCCAAATCAGGATCAATATCCAGGACAAAAGATGTTTGTCATCGAATTTGAAGAATACGCCTATCTCGTTCCTTTCGTAGAGAATGAAGATGAAGTATTTTTAAAGACAATCATCCCAAACAGAAAAGCTACGAAGAAATATCTAAAGTGAGGTTTCTATGAGCAAACTAGATAAATATGAACAAGAGATTGTACGGTCATTCGAAAATGATGAGTGGGAGTCCACCAATCTGACGAAAGAACTGAAAGAGAAATATGCACAATACGCGAGAAATACATTTCAGAAGAATAAAAGAATCAATATTCGTATTTCTGAGTGGGATCTTCTACGGTTGAAGGCAAAATCTCTTGAGGAGGGTATCCCTTACCAAACACTTGTATCAAGTTTGATTCATAAATATGTCAAGAGTACATCTGAAGCTCGGGTTTAGAATGGAATACCTCTTTACTTAAATCTCAGTTCATGGGCTAATTGATGATTCTAACAAAGGCTTCAACCTGACTCACACAAAGAGCTTGCTTGACTAAAATGATTTACAGAGATACAGTATTTTTACAAAAGGATAATCTGCTGCGAAGCAGGTTAAGCCTGGGGCGTTATAGCGACTCTTATTTTGTACGGTAGCGTTGTACATAATACTTTGACCATCACCTCTTGTACATTATATTCGTACAATGGAAAAGGAGATAACTTATGACTACAATAGCAGTGAGTGAATTACGAGCAAATCTAATGCAAGTACTTGAACAAATTAAACAGGGTGCACAAATCCAAATTACATCCCGAGGAAAAGTAGTTGCCCAACTAGTTCCTGCTGATGAAGCACAAGAACAAGCAAAACTGACTCTTAAACGTTTAGCTGAGGATGCTGACATTGGAGATATGATCAATCCCATTGATGAAACCTGGAATGCAGTTTCCTAATGATAATTCTAGACACACATATCATAGTCTGGGATGCTCTTCAGCCAGAAAAGATCAGCAAAAAGGCAAGAAAGATAATTGACCGTGCAAATGACTCAGGTGAAATAATCATTGCTGACATATCACTTTGGGAAATCGCAATGCTAATGAAGAAGAAACGACTTAATGTTGATGCAACATATCCTGAGTTCATCCGCTTAATCCGAGCTGCAAATCATTATGCTGTGCAACCGATAACACCAGAAATTGCTGACTTATCAGTTTCTTTTTCACAGGAAGTAAACCTTGACCCTGCAGACCGGCTAATCTGTGCTACTTCACTCTTTCTAAACATTTCATTGATTACTGCAGATTCAAACTTGATTAAGGCAAAAAGCGTTGAGACAATCTGGTAGATCGGCGCTATCAAGGTTCAAGCGGACTCACTAAAAGGAATCGGTTTACGAAAATGATGTCTCGGAATACAGTGTTCTTACAAAAGCGGAAGCCGCTCAAGCGCTGGACGTTAGCCACGCGATAAGATTAGTACTGTATTGTTTATTCGTCTGTTTAGAAGTACATTCAGACATACAACAGGAGAAATAATATGTCTACAGTACCACCCATTATTCCAATCAGCGATCTTAGACAAGATGCTGCAAATATTTTACAACAAATCAAAGGTTCCATGCAACCGACTGTCATCACCCAAAGAGGTAGACCTGCAGCAATCATGCTTAGTGTTGAAGCTTATGAACAAGGTGAACATGATCGTCAGTTGTTAATGCTTTTAGCAAAAGGTGATAAGGAAATTGATGCTGGAGAAGGCTATAGTCTAGACAGCGTAATGACTGATGCTGATAAAATACTCCAGGGTGAGTAATGGAAATCAAGTTCACCCCAACGGCACGAGGAATGTTTCTGGATAGTTTACTTCATATCGAAAAAGAGAATCCTATTGCTGCTCATAATTTTAAAGATAAGGCTGAGAAATCACTGCGTAGGTTAATTGACTTCCCACAGTCAGGAAAGCGTATTCGTGAATTTCCAGATCTCCCCTTTCGAGAAAATATTATTTCACCGTACAGGTTCTTTTACCGTGTAAAAAATGAGACAGTGTGGGTCGTTGCTGTATGGCACAGCGCACAAATCCCGAAGAGGTCTACAAAATAGATGACTTGGAATTATAGGATAATCAGGAAATATTTTGAGAAAACTGATACAATATCCTTTCAAATACATGAAGTCTACTATGATGATAAAGATCAAATCGAAGGTTGGACTCAATCTTCAGTTGGTCCTTCTGGCGAGACAATACTTGAATTAAGGGAGGATATCGAACATTTTATGGAAACAATGCAAAAACCGATTCTTCAGGAAAAATATGATGAGGGTAGAGAAATCCTAGTTGAGGTACATGAACCGAAGTGATAAAACTTGCTTAGATATTTCAGTTTGATACCAAGCACGGTGGCTAACACCTTCGAGCGGACTCACACCAATGGATTGCTTTACGAAAATGATGTCGCAGGATACACAAATATTACAAAAGGATAAATCATACGGAAGCCGCTCAAGCGCAACACGTTAGCAACACTGAAAATCATGATTTGTAATACGAATTCTATTGTTTACATTACAGAGTATAAACATTGAAAAGGAAATCATGAAAGCAACAGCAAAAGACTTGAGATTCCACTCAAAGGAATTACTCGATACAGCAAGACGAGGAGAAGAAGTTCTAATCACTTACAGAGGGAAACCCTATGCAAAGCTGGTTCCTGTTACAGGTGAACTAAACATTGCAGACAGTGTTAAGAATAATCTCTTTGGAATATGGTCAGATTACACTGAAACTGAAGATGTAGGTGGTTATGTAGACAATCTTCGTAAAGGTCGTTTCTAATGTTGGTAGACACTGATGTTCTGATTTGGTATTTACGCGGAAATGGGAAAGCGCGAGAAATCATTGATGGCCTCCCCTCTTTATCTATTTCAGTGGTCACTTACATGGAATTGGTTCAAGGGATGAGAAATAAACGTGAACTGACTGAATTAAGACGAGCACTTCGGGATTGGAAGGCTAAAATCGTTTATATCAATGAAGAGATCTCTTCCAAGGCGATGTTTTTGGTAGAACGGCATTTCTTAAGTGAATCCATGCAATTGGCAGATGCACTTATTGCTTCAACAGCTTTAACAAATGGAATGCCAGTTCTTACAGGAAATGACAAACATTACAAGGTTTTAACACAACTCGAGTTGAAAGTATTTAGACCTCAATAAATAGTGGGAATCGGAAAGCTGGTTACTCTATATGCGCATATTGATTTGGACTTGGACTTTGTAGATGGTTTAGACTTGGATGGACAGTATGCTGAGAAAGGTGACACTATCTCATTGAATCTGTATTCTGGTACTGTGGGTGGTCTGCATCTTCATTTTGAGATCAGATTTTACCGTCCTGATGAACTTGGAGACGAAACATTTTATAGTTTTGTTGGACCTGAAGGTAGTGACATATTTACAGAACCATCTACTGGAAGTTGGTCCTACGGATATTGGAATCCAGATACAGGATATGGTTTTGCCAATCCCGGTAATCACATTTTTGGTTCCTCGACAGGACTAGTGAACAGTTCGGGAATGTTCCCTCAGAGTTTTCACCTTTCTCAGAACTATCCTAACCCATTTAATCCCATCACAACAATAGTTTATACCCTATTAGAGAAACAAAATGTGATCCTTGAAGTCTTCGATATCAAGGGGGTAAAGGTTCAAACCTTAGAAAATGGTTTCCAAAATAGAGGTACACATACTGCACATTTCAATAGGCAAAAATTATCAAGCGGTGTGTATTTCTATCAGCTAAAGGCAAATATACTGTCGGAGACAAGGAAAATGCTGCTTGCTAAGTGAAAAATGCATATCATGCTGCTTCGGGCTCAAACGAAGGGATCGGTTCACTGAAATGACATCGCAGGATACAGTGTTTTTACAAAAGGATAAAACATCCGGAAGCCACTCAAGCGCGGGACGTTAGCAGGAGGTGTAAATCCAAAGTTGCAACAATAAATCAATGACCCGTGACTTCGTCTACCTCGCGGCTATATCCATTTTTGCTTCCAGGGTAGCCCAAAAGCTTCCCTTAATAAATCAAACTAAATACTCCAACTTGTCCTGACAGGATACAGATCTTATTAACCATTTTTGCCAGGATCTAATTCAGCCTTTTGAAGCTCAAGAATTTTACCAATTGGTCGCTCCAGAGCACGAGAGCGGGTGGATATAAGCTCCTGAAACTGACGAACAGCAACATCCAGGTTCTTCTCAGTCTTTTTCATAACATCAGTGAATTTATCCCACTGTTGCTGAAACTTGATTACCTGATTCATGATCTCAGAAGCTCGCTGCTCAACAATGAAATTCGCGGTAGCCTGATTTAAAAGTGACAGTACCGCATAAAGCGTAATGGGTGAACAAAGCATGATCTTTTTACTAAGTGCTTCCCCTATAAAATCAGGATCTTCCTGGTTAATAAACCCATAAATAGATTCATTAGGGATAAACATCATGGCATAGTCGACCGTTCCCTTTGCAGTATCGATATAGCCCCTTTTACTAATCTCATTCAGGTGTTTGCGCACATCCTGAAGAAAAGCATTTTTTTCAATTTCCATAACCTGTTCATCGTTGGTTTGGAGATATTTTTCATAGTGAGCCAATGGAAATTTAACATCCATGTTGATCTCACGATCTTTTGGCAATTTAAAGGTGTAATCCGGTCGTTGCCCATCATCCATGGTTTGCTGCTTGGTATAGTTAATGTTCTCCTGCAACCCAACATACCTTAAAATATCTTCCACCAGACGTTCACCCCACTGCCCGCGTTTCTGAGAACTGGCCAATAAGGTTTGAAGCGTTTCAGTAGTAGATCGCAGTCGCTGTGTCTCATCTTTGGAAGTTTGCAATTCAGTCTTTAACTCTGTGGATCTTTGTACGATATCTTTGAGTCGTCCATCCATAGTCTCCAATGACCTCTGGATTAACTTTTCTTTTTCACCAAGTTGGTTGCTATTCTGTTTAGCCTGATCCTTGAATTTGCTTTCGGCCAACTGCAAAAATTCTTTTTGACTATCCCTCAATACATCCTGGGACAAACTTTTAAAGCTGTCCTGCAGTTGTTCCCTCATCTCAGAAAGACGTTTTTTCTCCTCTTCAATCCGATCTTTGGATTCTTCCAAACGGGTGTTGATAGTTGCATTCTCTTCACGCAAACTTTGTGATTCCTGTCTAATTTCATCAAGTTTAGTTTCAGATCTTTCTAATTGGATGATCAGATTGTTTTTCTCCACTTCCAAGCGAGTGATTTGTTCCCGATCCTTGGGATTCTCAGGAGAAGCTATTTTTCGAGTGACGACAAAGGTGACAATTGCAGTTATAACAGCAATCAGAAGAGTGGTAATTATATCCATATTATCCTGCTTTATTTTTCTTTTGTGCCATAGATTTTCACTGAACTACTTGGATCATTCTTTGGCAATGTCGAAAATCTCCACGTATATCCGGATTCTTCTATGCTGATCCAGACTAAGAATAGTATGATTGTTTAAATTACAATTCTTTCGCTAAAGATTGCTCAGCCACAAATTTAACCTGGATCTTGTCCAAATATTTGATTTCATCATATCCAATAACAATCGAATATTTGTAATCTTGCTGCAACTCCTGAGCAAATATCCTCAAGGCATTAACACCAGGAATGGCCAGGAGTAGTTGCTTAAATTTACCCTGGTTAAAATAGTACGCTCCTGGTGATTGAATAGGACTTGGATAGGAATGATAAAAAACTCGTCGGTGCTGGTCACTTGCCGCCCCCATACTGATGATTGGTACAATACGCCAATCGCCACTGGCGATCTCTTTAGTAAAATCAGCATCAATATAGCCCAGGTCCATAAAGGCATGTTCCTCGAAAGATTCAGTTTTTCCTACCAGACCAGATCGGGTTCGGCTAAAATGTTCAATCTCATCTAAAATGCGTGGATTGATCCGATAACTCACCTTAAAACTCACCAGAATACTATCTGGCTCGTATTGTAATCTCAGGGTATGAATATCATGGATATTTGCCAGATAGGGGTCATAGGCTATGTCGTGCCATAAGGTTTCCAACTGATTTCCCAACTTTAATCTGGATTGTTGGTCATATTTTTGCCGCAAAGTTTCAGTCTCATTCCGCTGTTTTTTATCAAAAAGAGTTGTAAGCTGTTCACTCAGTGCTACCCCGGGTAAGGGAGCATTTTCAACTGCAAGAGCTGGCACTCTTGTTGTTGACAATTGGTCATAGCTATCGACGAGTCTTAATTGAGTGAGAATCCAGTCACCTAAACTCTCTTTCCAACTCAATAGTTTTGTGTAAGGAAGAGTGTCCTCAAAATGACCCAGAACCTGAGTGTTTCTCAAGGATAGCAAGTCCATGCGAATTGTGATTTGATCTTCTAAATAGGAATAACTTCCCAGGATCAAATACGTCTCATACATCGGATCAACCCGTTTCTGAAAAACCGATTTCCAAATGATATTCTGCAGACGATGGGGACGATCTACCAAGCCACTTTGAAGATCAGGAATAATGTAAGTGTGTAGATGTTCGGTGTCAGCTAACGTTGATCTTAAAAACCCGGGCAATCCTTGCGTCAACCACTCCTGTCCTTTCCCAGGACTCTGGTTATCAAATGGTTCTATAAAGACAAGGATGTTCTCTTTTGAGACTGGTAGGATTTTTTGGGGATAGATATTCCCACACAGAAGCAACAGTAAAATTAAAAGAATCAGCTTTTTGCTCATTATTACCCCAAGTTATTCAGATTTTCTGCTGACAAAATACCTCTCACCCATGTAAAATTGCAAGTGTCAACACAAGTTGACCCCAGCTTAAGACTTTCTGGCGATCTTTGCCCAGGTATCTCGTAAAGATACAATTCGGTTAAAAACCGGCTTGTTGGGCGTAGAATCAGGGTCAACACTGAAATATCCAACTCTTTCAAACTGAAAACGTTGACCAGCAACCACGTCAGCCAATGATGGCTCTGCTTTGGCATCTTCAATAATTTCCAGAGAATCTGGATTGATATTGGATCTAAAATCCTGATCTTCTTCCACTTGGTCTGGGTGCTCTGCTGTAAAGAGACGGTCATAGATCCGTATTTCAGCATCAATAGCATGATTGATTGAGACCCAGTGAATAACGCCCTTCACCTTGCGATCTATGGGCTGTTTTCCCAGGGTATCGGGGTCATAAGTGCAGCGCAATTCCACAATCTCTCCGGCATCATTTTTAATCACCGACTCACATTTAATAATGTAACCATAACGCAAACGAACTTCTTTCCCTGGTGCCAGACGAAAATACCTTCTCACCGGGACTTCCATAAAATCATTTTTATCGATATATATTTCACGCGTGAAAGAGACACCTCGAGAGCCGGCACTTTCATCTTCTGGGTTGTTGATTGCCTGAAGCTCCTCAACTTGATCGACTGGATAATTCTCGATCACTACCTTTAGGGGTCTGAGAACAGTCATAACCCGAGGGGCAATTGCATTCAAATGTTCACGTATCTGATTTTCCAAAATAGTTACATCAACTACCGAATTATTTTTCGCAACACCAATGTATTCACAAAACTTACGGATGGATTCCGGTGTATAGCCTCTGCGTCGTAAACCTGAAATGGTTGGCATGCGGGGATCATCCCAGCCATTGACATAGCCTTCATTGACCAGAGTTAAAAATTTACGTTTGCTCATTACGGTATAGGTCAGATTCAAGCGTGCAAATTCAATTTGCTGTGGATGATGAATGCCTAATTTTTCACAGAACCAGTCGTAGAGTGGACGATGATTCTCGAATTCCAGCGTACAGATGGATTGTGTTATCTTCTCAATGGAGTCAGATTGACCGTGTGTGAAATCGTACATAGGATAGATACACCAATCATTTCCGGTGCGGTGATGGTGAGCATGCAAAATTCGATACATAACGGGATCACGCATATTAAAATTTGGATGACTCATATCAATCTTGGCTTTTAGTACACGCGACCCATCAGAATATTCTCCCTGACGCATACGCCCGAACAGATCCAGATTTTCGGCTACACTTCGATCTCGATAGGGGCTGTTTTTTCCCGGTTCGCTTAGTGTTCCACGGTACTCACGGGTTTTCTCAGGGGAGAGATCACACACATAAGCATGACCATCTTTTATCAGCTTGACAGCCCACTCATAGAGTTGTTCAAAATAATCTGAGGCGAAGTATTCGCGATCCTCCCAATCAAAACCAAGCCACTTTATATCATCCTTGATAGAATGCACATACTCTTCTTCTTCTTTGCTAGGATTGGTATCATCAAAGCGCAGATTACACATCCCACCATACTTTGCAGCAAGGCTAAAGTTAAGCGCAATGGATTTTGCATGACCGATATGCAGATACCCATTGGGTTCAGGGGGAAATCGAGTATGCACGATTTGACCAAAACGACCAGATCTCAGATGGTCTTGAATGATCTCTTCAATAAAATTTATAGGTTTCTCAGGGCTTTCTGAATCTGAACCACTATTATTTGTCAGCTGTGTATCGCTCATACTTTCCTCATATCATAAGCCTGTATCGACAGGTCTTTGTAATTCAATTTAAATCAGCAAATAACATACGTTTTCAAGTCTTGTAATTCCATGATGAAATTTGAATATTTTTAAGATTGAAACTGTTGATTTCTCCTGCTATTCCTTAGTCCGCATATTTCAAGATGGAATGCAAACTTAACGGGGCTTTTTGAACACCCTCATGGAATGTGCGGGTTGGCCCCAGGATCTCTGATTAGATGGATAGAACTATTTTTAGTTGATGTGTTATAATGTGCTTCAACTGACTTTTTCAGTATAATATCAATGATGAATGGCAGTAGCAAACTGTTCCATCAAGCGAGAATTTGAGTTATCCTCCAACACGTTTCCAGTTACAATAAATGAAGCTCCGGCAG
>JAYEKW010000014.1:0-5241 GCA_034716895.1 Candidatus Neomarinimicrobiota bacterium | reverse complement strand
AATGTGCTTCAACTGACTTTTTCAGTATAATATCAATGATGAATGGCAGTAGCAAACTGTTCCATCAAGCGAGAATTTGAGTTATCCTCCAACACGTTTCCAGTTACAATAAATGAAGCTCCGGCAGCTACTAGGCGAGCAGCAGTTTCCGGCGTGTGAATTCCCCCACCCACGATCACGGGTATATTGGTATTGCGGCACACTGCTTTAACCATTTCAGGTGATACGGAGTATTTGGCACCACTGCCAGCTTCCAGGTAAATAAATTTGAAACCCAGATATTCAGCGGCCAGGGCGTGCGCGACAGCTATTTCAGCCTTATCTCTGGGAATTGGTTGGGAACCGCTGATGAACTCAGCTGTGGTAACCCGACCACTCTCGATCAACATATAAGCAGTAGAAATTGCCTCCAGACCCAATTCACGAACAATGGGGGCAGCTGTTACTTGATCCCCAATTAAGAATTGGGGATTACGACCGCTAACAACTGAAAGAAAAAATAGCGCATCAACATGAGGGGTCAATTGATTTACATTGCCAGGAAACAAGATTACGGGAAGTGTTGCCACTTGCTGAATACGTTTCATCTTGGCCTGGGTACCATTCCCCATAATGAGTGAACTACCAACCATGATCCCATCTGCACCAGAGCTGTTAATCTGTTCAATAAATATTTCAACCTGATCCAAGTCCCAGCGGTCGGGATCAACCAGAACTAAGTATCCAGCTCCCCTGGTTGCTTGTATTTTCCGAAGTTGTTGGTAAACACTCAAACCTTAACCCCCGATAGAAATTCAACAAACTGATCCATTTCACCCTTACTTCGTTTTTCAGTAACAGCGACAAGCAGTTTACGCGTTGCTCCAACTTCAAATTGATTTAAGCTAACACCTGCAAAAAAGCCTGCTTTTGTGGCTAACTTGACCACAGCATCTGCTGAGCCAGGAACTTCAACTACAAATTCATTAAAGAAATGCTTCGTGCTGACTGAATACCCATCTATTGCGCGAATCGCATCAGCCAAATAGTGGGCTTTCCTGGTACACAGTTCAGCTACTTTCCTTAAGCCATTCTTACCCAGGGTAGCCATATAGACACAAGCAGCCAGAGCATTCAATCCCTGATTCGTACAAATATTTGAAGTAGCTTTTTCGCGTCGGATATCCTGCTCACGAGTTCGTAACACCATTACAAATGCTGACTTCCCATTTGAATCAATACTTTTACCAGCAATACGTCCGGGAACTTTTCTGATCAGGGGTGTCTTCACAGCTAAAAAGCCCAGGTAGGGACCTCCAAAACTTAGATGGTTTCCCAAAGACTGCCCCTCACCTACAACGATATCGACTCCTTGATTACCTGGTGCTGCCAGCAAGTTCAAGCTAATAGGATTTACTACAGCTATTAGTAGCGTCTTCTTATCGTTGATACAGGACTTTATGGCTGCCAAATCTTCCAGCCCACCATAGAGATTTGGATTTTGGATCACAACCGCGGCAACTGTTGTATCAAGTCTTGAGGTCAGATCATCAAGATCAGTGACCCCTTCAGCTAAATCAACAAACTCAAATTCCAGACCCTGGTGGTGAGCATAAGTAACAGCCACATCCACATAAATCGGGTTGACACTTTTTGAGATCAGGATTTTTTTCCGTCTAGAATGCCGCACAGCCAACAAACAGGCTTCGGCCATGGCGCTGGCCCCATCATACATAGATGAATTGGCCAGGTCCATTCCGGTTAACTCACAGATCATGGATTGATACTCATACATGGCCTGTAAGGTACCCTGGGACACTTCAGCCTGATAAGGTGTGTAGGCAGTATAAAACTCTGAGCGACTGATCAGGACATCCACAACATGTGGAATAAAGTGGTCGTAAGATCCGGCACCCAGAAACGAAACATGAGAGGCTGTACTACCATCTTCCATCAGAATGGTTTGGACATCCCGTTTATGTTCTATCTCTGATTTGGCGGCCGGTAGTGGAAGATCCCCTGAATAACGCAAAGCTTCAGGTATACTATTGAGCAGTTCTTCAAATGAGGCAATGCCCACCTCATTCAACATTTTTAATTGCTCTGCTTCGGTATTTGGTATGTACTGGTGCATTTTGCTCCCGCTAGGAAATACTGGCTGTATAGTCCTCAGCACTCATATAATCATTCAGTTCAGAGACATCTGAGATCTTCACTTTGATGATCCAACCCTGGCCATAGGCATCCTGATTGATCAATTCTGAAGCATCATCCAAAGCTTCGTTCACTGCTTCTATGCTACCACTTACAGGCAATATGACATCGGCCACAGTTTTTACAGCCTCAATGGTTGCAGCAACATCCCCTTTGGCAAATTCATCTCCCACATCCGGTAATTCAACAAAAACCACATCACCTAATTCACCTTGAGCATAGTCCGTGACCCCGATAGTGGCAATATCACCTTCCACTCGGATCCATTCATGATCACTGGTATATTTTAAATTTGCAGGCACATTCATGTTTGATCTCCTCGATCAGCTAAAATTGTTATTTACTCAAAAAATCGCTTGATGTATTTCTGAATAGCATAATTCCCGCCAAAGTTGTGATTTAATACGGGATAAACCGTGCGATTTCAGGCCACTATTTTCCATCATTATTCACGATTTGGATCATATTGAAATGATTCCAGAAAGTGGGTGTCAAAATTTCCGCTGCGTACTTTCTCGTTCTCAAGTAACTGGATGTGGAAAGGGATGGTCGTCTTGGGACCCTCTATAATGAATTCTTTCAGAGCACCCAACATACGTTCGATAGCTTCCTTACGGTCACGCCCATGAACCACCAATTTCGCCAGCATTGAATCATAGTGAGGCGGAATCTGATACCCGCCATAAATATGACTATCAATCCGAATTCCTTTCCCACCGGGAAAATGGACATTTTTGATGAGCAGGGGTGAAGGACGGAAATTTTTGGACGGATCCTCTGCATTGATACGACATTCAATTGAATGTCCCCTTAATTGCAAATTTCCCAGCCAGGCCGGTAGTTTTTCACCAGCATGACAAGCGATTTGTTCTTTCACGAGATCAATACCGGTCACTTCCTCAGTAACGGTATGTTCTACTTGAATTCTGGTGTTCATTTCCATAAAGTAGAATTTACCATGTTTATCCAATAAAAATTCAATGGTTCCGGCACCCACGTAGTTGACTCGTTTGGCACCTGCGACAGCTGCTTCACCCATCTGCCGGCGTAATGCTTCTGACACAACAGCTGAAGGAGACTCCTCCATTAGTTTCTGATGTCGCCGTTGAATTGAACATTCTCTTTCACCCAGAGAGTAGATATTTCCATGAGAATCACCTAAAAGCTGCACTTCAATATGGCGGGGATTCTCAATATATTTTTCCAGATATAAGTCACCATTGCCAAACGCTGTTGCCGATTCAGCCTGAGCCATGCCATAAAACATGGCAACATCCTCTGACCGGTAAACTACACGCATCCCGCGGCCACCACCCCCGGCTGTTGCTTTCAGGATCACGGGATAGCCCATCTCATCGGCCATCTCTCGAGCTTCGGCAATTGAGCCAAGAATGCCTTGACTACCCGGGATAACCGGTACACCAGCGGCCTTCATCGTTTCCTTGGCAGAGGCTTTGTCACCCATAGCGTTGATCATGGCACCATCAGGCCCAATGAATTCAAGCTTATGCTTCTTACACATATCGGCAAAATCAGCACTCTCAGCTAAAAAACCATATCCAGGATGAATGGCATCAGCGTTAGTAACCCCTGCTGCTGTCAGGACCGCTTGGGTATTCAGATAACTCTGAGCAGAAGGTCCGGGGCCAATACAGACTGCTTCATCAGCGAACTTGGTATGAAGAGAGAGTTCATCTGCCTCTGAGTAAACGGCTACACTTTTTACACCCATTTCACGGCATGCCCGAATAATCCGGAGGGCTATTTCACCACGATTAGCAATTAGAATCTTTTTAAACATAAAGGATCGGATCAGGGGTCAATGAGGAAGAGTGTTTGACCATATTCAACGGGTTGAGCATTGTCGATCTGAATATCCAGAATGACTCCGGACATTTCTGCTTCAACTTCGTTCATGATCTTCATGGCCTCGATGATGCATAAGGTATCACCTTTTCTGACATGATCTCCAACTTTTACGAAGGGATCCACATCTGGTGAAGGAGACCTGTAAAAGGTACCAACCATGGGCGATTTAAAGGCAACACCATGAAGCAAGCTCTCCTCTTCTGGAGTCGCTGCTTTTGGATCAGCCGGTGCGGCTGCCTGAGAATTGATATCATCCCCAACAGAGTTCTGGACAACAATATTTCCAGCCGAGCGAGAGACCCGGATCTTTTTACCCCAAGTGGAAAATTCGATCTCAGACAGACCGGACTTTTCCAATAGTGCAATCAGTTGTTCTATATCTTTGGTGTTCAATATTTTCTCCTAAGTCCTGACGCGTTCCAGATAGTCACCAGTACGCGTATCAACTTTGACTTTATCTCCGATATTGAGAAAGAGAGGCACAGTTACTTTAAGTCCGGTTTCCAGGAAAGCTGGCTTTGAGCCACCTGTAGCTGTGTCTCCACGTAAACCGGGATCAGTTTCCGTGATCTCCAGGATTACGTGTGCCGGTATCTCGACATCAACCGGTGTGGTGTCTCTAAACAATACTTTGATACTATCATTTTCTTTTAAGAAATCTTTAACCGATGCCATCAGTTCTCTATCAATAGGAATTTGCTCATAAGTTTCATTATCCATGACATGATAATGGCTCTCATCAGCGTAGAGAAAGGTCATTTCATTGGCCAGTAATTTAACATTGTCGATTTTTTCGCCAGAACGAAAGGTTTGATCTATGACCTGACCACCGGGAATCTTCTTAAGTTTTGTTCTGACAAAGGCATTACCCTTGCCTGGCTTAACATGAAGAAATTCAACAACTTTCCAAAGATTTCCGCTAAACTCTATTACCAAATTGTTTTTAATATCTGATGTGCTACCCATATTTGATGTCCCACTCTCTTTCTTAAGTGGCGCGAAGTTAACCGGAGGCTGAAATCATGGCAAACTTTTTATCCTGAATAGTCCAAAGTCCAAAGTCCAAAGTCAAAAGTCAAAAGTCCAAAGTCCAAAGTCCAAAGTCCAAAGTCCAAAGTCAAAAGTCTGAAGTCTGAAGGTCTTGGAGTCAAGGGGCAGATCAAGATGTGACCATTAGGA
>JAYEKW010000013.1 GCA_034716895.1 Candidatus Neomarinimicrobiota bacterium | reverse complement strand
AAACACCTCTTCATAAACTTTGAATGTGCTTTCATACCAGTGTACAGCCACACCATAGACGTATTTATTTGCTTGATCTGCAGGAAATATCACATCGGTCCAATGTTCAAGTCCATCACGATTCTGATCATAAACAAGTATTTTGGTGTTTGAGAGCCCTGCAGACTTTAACCCAGGTCCCAGATGATTCTGGACAAATTCGCTCTGCGATTCAGGTGTAAAATGCATGCTTTCCCATTGACCATTGTTGCCATGCGGTTCATTGACAGGTGTTAGACCCCAAATGTCAATCCCAGCATTTTTATATGCTTCAATATATTTGATGATGTAATCTGAGTAGGTTTGGACATACTCCGGTTTCAATGATCCACCTGTTCCCTGATAATTATTTTCAGGCGTCATCAGCTGATACCAATCCTCAATATCCTTCATCCAGGCAGGAGCAGTCCAGGCAGAAGCTATGATTCTCAATTCAGGATCATCCTGATTCCTCTTCACAGACAGGGCTTCCTGAATCATCGGAAGAAGATCATATTCAGTATCTTTTATGCCTGGATGATCTGAGGTTCTAAAGCCTCTCAAATCCTCGGAGATATTGAAATCCCTCAGATCTGTATCACCAGGTGTATCGGCATACGAGTACTTCCCATCCACGCAGAAGTCACAAGCTCCCATGTGAGTGCGGGTCAGAGAAAAATTTGCACCCTGCTCGCCATAGACGTTTTGCATCACTTCTTTCCTCTTTTGGGGATCCAGATGTGCAAGCACGTATGCGGATGATTCTGTAAACGAGGTGCCAATCCCATCAATAGTCTGTTTCACACTATCAGGATAGATATAGACTGCGATACCCTGAGCTGAGCCCACTGTAAACTTGACATTTTCTTTTAGGGATTGACGGTCACCACCTGAAGAGGTCAAGATAATCTGAGAAGTGCTCAAGCTCAGTTTTGAGGAATCCAGAGCCTGAGGATTCGGATTCTTTGCACAGCTACTCAACAATAGGCTTGAAGCAATTATCAAAGAGACTAGATGTTTGGTTAACTTATTAATTTTCAAGCCCTTCCCCTCCCACAACTGTCCCACGCCTGCTTTCAAGTTCTAGTCTGATCTCGTGTGCTTTGGTCTCTGTAATTTCATAAGTCCACATAATAAACAGGGCAATCGCTGACGTGATCAGCGGTATTCCAATATCGAATACTCGAATCATAAATAGCGTGCTATCGGACTGAGCTGCACCCAGAGCTACATCGAAACCAGCTACTTTGAGGAGTACACCAGTTAGTATAAGAGCCAGTGCCATTCCAACCTTCACCATCCACCAGTAAATAGCACCAAAGACACCTTCTCTGCGCTGATGGGTCTCCAATTCATCATAATCACATACATCGGAGATCATTGATCCCATGAGTGTGAACAGAGAGCCTGTCCCAAAGGCAACAAAGGGGGTAGCCATGAGGAGTAGGTATGGGATGTCGGGATTATAGCCGAACCATTTGAGCGCATAGCCAAATAATGAGAGGGAAATTGTGAGCATAAAGGTTTTGCGTTTGCCGAACTTGGTGGCGATGTATCCTGTAAGTGGGATCACCCCCAGAGTGCAAATAGAAGTCAGCATACCGTACCAACCCATGAGCTTGCCAGCATCCCCGTCATTTCCTCCAAAGAGATAGTAAATCATAACATAGATGGAAAAGGACATACCCAGTTGGAAGCCATTGAAAACCAGAAAGGTAGTTCCGCAGATCTTGAGGAAAGGTGAGCAACTCAGGGTTGTTTTAACACCACCGAAGAACTCTTTCATATTAGTCATCAATCCCTTGCCTGCATCGACTACAGGTGCGAATGTCGGTCTTTCCCTGAGGAAAATCGCTGGTATGATACCGAAAACCACTACTACACCACCTACAACCAGTGCCAAAGAGCGCGCACCATGTACCGTATCTCTAAACAGCGTACTCGACATGATGGCATAGAACCAGGGAACGGCCAGCCAAGCCAGTTGGCCAACAGTATTGGCAAATGCATGTAGTCGTGTCCGTTCATGGTAATCGGCTGTCATTTCGTAACCAAAAGCTACAAATGGCGTGGCAAACACGGTGTAAGCCAGGAAGAACAGGATGGACATTGAAAGGAATAACCAGAAATAGTATACGTAAAAACCATCACTTTTCTTGAGTTTGATAGACTGGATAGTGGCAGTGCCGGCGCCGGTTAAACCAACGAATTCAACAGAAATCCTGTCGATTCCCTGAAGATCCAGAACCCCATTGCCCTCTACTGAATCAGCAGATTGGATACTCTGTAGTTCAGCCAGGTCAAATTTATAGAGGCTACCATCTTTCTCTTTCAATTGCGCATCACTGAGATTGATGGCATATGTTTCACCATCTGAGTTTGAATCCATAGATTCATAGAAATTAAGTCGCAGCTCCGACCCTTCAGGTTTTAATACATTGATTTCTATTTGAGGAAAGCCATCCAGATTGGTTGAGATGCTGGAGGTAGTATCTACCGCCAATGATTTTGGACCATAAAAAACAAATTGAGCAGTGGACTGAAGGCTTGCATCATAATCCAATTCAACTCCCCCTGCGTTATTGAAAACGACTGGTGATTGATCAATGAAGATGCTTTGATGATCCTGTACAGGCGCTTTCTTAAGGAAGTCTATATAGCCTGAAGGAAGTTGCCACATAAATGCAAAGATGATTCCGGCCGAAATTGCACCAGCAAAAATAAATGGACGTCGCCGACCCCATCTTGTTCTGCTATTGTCAGAGATGTATCCCACCAGCGGATCAGAGATGGCATCAAATATTCGGGGGATTGCTCCGATTAATCCAACCCAAAGAACATCCATTCCCAATCCAAGGTTCAGGATGACAACCATGGCAGGCATAGCTGCTGCCTGAAGGTTGTTGACTAACATACCTATGGAATACGCAGCTTTTTGCTTCAGAGAGATTCGATCTTCTGGGGGTGTTTCGTAATGCAAATTTGCACTCATCCGTGAGAATCCTTTATTGCCTAGTATGAATTATTAGCATGATATTATTTGCCTAAGATCAGTCAGTCAATGTCCTGGTAAACTCTGATATAATCGATGAGCATAGTTTGAGGGAAGGTCGTGTATTGATTAGGTGACCCGACATAGTTACCACCTACAGCGAGGTTTATAAGGATAAAGAAGGGGTGGTTGTAGGTCCATTCTCCAGTCACATCAGTGCTGGATAATGACAGATATTGATGTTCATCTACAAACCAGTGAATGCCATCAGCATCCCACTCAACGGCGAATATGTGAAAATCAGTGTCAAAGCGGGCGGCGTTGAGATTGTAAGAACCTCCGATAGATTCGCCGCCCGAATATCCAGGACCATGCAAAGTACCATGTACGGTGCTTGGTTCTTGTCCACGATATTCCATTATGTCAATCTCACCGCAATCAGGCCAACTTACTGAGTCAATATCATTACCTAACATCCAGAATGCGGGCCAGAGACCCTGCCCCCAGGGTAGCATGATGCGCGCTTCATAACGACCATAAGTACTTTCAAACAGACTTTGGGTCTTGATTCTGGCGGAGGTATAGTTCAAGCCCTCGTAGCTTTCTTCTCTAGCAACAATGGCCAGGTTACCTTCACCATCTAGAGACACATTCTCAGGTCGGTCACTATTATATTCTAATTGATTATTTCCCCAACCAGAACCATTTCCCCAGGTATCGTAAACCCATTTTGTTGAATCAGGAGATTGACTGAAGGGACCTTCAAACTCATCCTGCCAGATAATTTGCCAGTTTGGTTCATCCGGTTCTGAATTGCTGCTGCAGCCGGAAATGCAAACCAGTTGAACGGCAAGAATCAAAATGCCGGCAAGTATTGATTTTCCAGACGTGAAAAGACTCCGGATCAAATATTTTATACTCTCAGCCATCATTCCTGTTGCTTTGTTCATCATTGTCCGGTTTGCTGCGATAGAAACCGGGTTCGGCAAAAACTTCATCCAGAGCTAGGGTGGCAGCACCAACACTCTCAGCCTCTATGCCCAATTTTCCGGTTCTTATCTCTGTGGTTGCTACTGTACCGACCAGCGAACATTCTCTAATCATTTCTTGCGACCGTTTCTGCAGCATGGTGAGCAATTGGCTCATTTCACCGCCCAGAATGACCCTACCAGGATTCATCATATTGATCCAGCTAGTGATAGCAATGCTTAAGTACTCAGCAGATTCTTCATAAAGCTGGAGCGCTAATTCATCACCTTCGCTGACTGCCTGGTCAATGCTTTCCAGAGATGGTTTACTGCTAACTAATTTGCTCTTTGGAAATTTTACCTTTAACTCTTGCACTCGTGTTTCCAGGGCAAGACCACCAACCTTAGTGACAAGACACCCTTTCAGCCCACAAACACATTCAGCACCGTTTGTGTCCACTGAGACATGGCCCATTTCTCCAGCGATTCCTGCGGAACCGCGATAAATCTCACCATTGAGGATAAATCCAGCTCCAAGACCATAAGCGATCTTGACATAGGTCAAATCCTCAACACCACGACCGGCTCCCCAGCGGTACTCTGCCAATGCACCGAGGTTTGCATCATTGTCTACAAATACAGGAACATTGTAGTGCCGATGTATAAGCTCAAGTTCACTACGACCACGCCAGGCCGGGATGACAACCTCTGAAATCCATTCCGGGTGGTCCGGATCCACGGGACTGGGTAGGGCAACTCCGATGCAGAGAAGCCGCTTCTTACCGTTTTTTTCCTGGGCGAGACAGGAATCACAGATTTGGAATACGAGATTACGAGTACCTTCAGGATCTGTTCTCACAGAATAACTACGCTTTTCGAATGCTAATACTTGCCCGCTCAGATCAATGAGAGAGACGGAAACATGGGTAGCACCAATATCTACACCTAGAATAACCCGTGTATTATTTTGGAATTCGAGAACGATAGGCCTGCGTCCCCCGCTGGAGACACCAATCCCCACTTCTTTTATAAAGCCTGACTGGAGTAGGTCTTTTATGACCTCCGTAACCGTTGAACGAGACAATCCTATTTGCCTAGCAATCTCAGCCCTGGATATCTGATGCTTACGCCAGATCAGATGGAGGACTGAATCAGCTAAGGGGCGAGCTTCCCATTTATCAGTAACTCGTCGACCCAGGGAATCAGATTGAACATAACCCGCCCGGGTAGTTCTATCTGGGTTTTTGCTAGGCGCTTTCATCGATACAGGTAAATGTTATCAACAAATACAGTTTTTAATCCACCACCTGAAAACGCAAATACAAGTTGAGCAAGATTCGACTGTGCTGTTGAACCGGAAAAGGCACTCATAGGTACGTCAATGGAGATCCATGAATCTGAAACAAGTGCTGGATTACTACTAGCTGAAAGTATGAGGACATGCGATACATCATCACCCCCTCCGTAGGCACCATCAGGACCAAAATCATTCACTTGCAGCTCAAAAGAACCTGCTCCAACATAATCCGGTGTCCAGATATCCATATGAAAATGAGTCATATCAGAAGCATCTACTTGCTGGTCGAGAAACTCAACACCGGCAAAGTTGAGAGTTGTATAAAGCATCATATTATTGCTATCAATGTCAAATTCGTTCACTTCAGCAGTAGACCAGGTCCAATATGTGTACCAGTCCATATTGCTGGTTACACTGGCGTAGGAATCACTGAATAGAGATAAGACATCTGCTGGATCTTGTGTAGGATCTGTTGCGGCAGACTCAGGGGCAGAATCAACAGTGACTGTCAGTGAGCCTGAGGCATCCAATTCACCCATTTTTGCTGTAATGACTGCGCTTCCCAGATTATTTAAGGTCATTGTCCCATCTTCATTGATACTTACTACAGTGGAGTCTGACGAACTGAAAGTGAGGTAGGCTGGTTTAACAACAACATCCACCCCCGTACTGCTCACATCATAGTGAACTGTTGCCTCAGTAGTGATAGGAATCGTGGTATATTGAAATGCTACCATGCTCTTAGTACCAATGTCGGCGGCAGGATGAGCAATAGTCCCTAGATGTTCATACCTGAGTTCATCTATCCAAATATCATATCCAAACTCGTATTTCTCAGCTATTGAAAAGGTAAAAAGACCACCCTGCGCTGTGTGCAGCTCAGGTCTGGGAAGTGGAATACTATATTTTTTCCATTCTGTTGTTAAGCTAACTGTATCGAGAGTCGCGACATAATCAAGGTTGATAAAATCATTTCCCATACCTAGCGCATTCTTCAAACCTACATACCGTGAAGATTTAGCCCAAAATGTCAAAGCATCATATGAACTTAAATCACGTAGACCTGCTGTTGTAAATACACCACCAGCATAACTGTGGCCCACGCCAGGCACTGAAATTTTTATTGAAGAAGCACCGCTATAATACTCGCTATTATCGATACCTAGTGCATCAAGTTTTGAGTTGTCAAATGCGTAATATTGGACACCTGGTCCAAAACCATCCATGAAGACCTCTGCATCTGTTGGAGGTGGTGCAGGGCTCAAAACTCCCGTATCCCGTTCGCATCCGATTAACCCAAGGAGCACAACCAACGACACTACAAGTGTGATAAGAGTTTTAATCTTAACCAACATTTGATAACCTACTATTCTATTTGTTAGTTCTGTATTTTTCATCCTCTACCTCCCTATATTCAAGTGAAGATAGGTTTGGATTTGCCACTCTTTGCCATCATCAAAACCCGTTGCTTCAGGGTCACAAGTCATGATACCCAGATCGTTCATGGTTTCAGTTGGGCAATATCTCGGAGAATATTGATCTAGTGTACGGTAAGTGTAATTTATACCAAGACGTGTTCCCGGCAGATCCCACCAACTGGCTTTTCCAACAGTGGTGGAAATATCAGCAATCAGTTGTAATGGATAGGTTAGATTGTAGTCACGATGATAATCATATGGGCCCCAATCATTCATTTTTATCTGGGTCATGAGCTTCATTGATCCCATGACGAGGCGCAGATCTGCTCCGCTACGTTCTACTACCCGTGGATCATCACCATTGGGTTCCCCTTGCCCCGCATACATGTTGACAATAATGCCCAGGTCTGGACTAAGCTTAGAAACAAATCGTCCATTCACTTCCCAGATATCCTTAGCTGGCGGTGCCCCGGGAAAAGCAAAAGTAGTTCGACCATCTGCCAAAATACCAATTGAAGCATCCTGGGTTGTCGCATGCTGGCGTAATACAAAATCAATGCTCGCTGCGAAAGGAGCGTCTTCAACAAGATCATTATTCCACTCATACATCCAAGTAGCTGGTGTTGGGTCGTAAGTTAACAGCATTTCATAAGCTGTCATCTCACGGTTAGCTCGGACTGCGAATGGATCAGCTAGCACGTTTCGTGGACGACCAGGCGCCGGTACATCGCTGGGAATAGGATCAACCAAAGGTTTTTGCCAAAGAATATTTGGAGCAATCTGCCAATTGCCTAATTGAAGAGTCAGCCCAGATATGATATTTACTTGATTGCCACTACCAGTATCTTTCAAATGCCAACCTGCAAAGGTTTGTGTCGCCGTAGGTCCACCAGCAGCAACGATGCCCATGGAAGCGCCTTGCAAATACCAATTAAGACGACCACTGGAGTATGTCACTTTGAATTTTCCACCGTAAGTATCTGATTCCCGTACTGTATCCTGGAAAACCTCATAGCTGCCAGAGCTACCTTCAACAATTTGGAAAGTCTCATCAATTTTAGTGGCTCCTGACCAGATTCCCCCCAGCTCTAGCCCAAGACCACCCAGGGTAGTTTCCAGGTGAAGGGTAGTTTTTTTAGTAGGCGGAAGAGGCACTGCAAAAGAACTGACTGCCGCCCCCTGTTCATCAATATCCTCATGATAAACACCGGTAATTCCGAAGGGTCCCATCGATTGCTGATACTTGACTAAATATGCTGGATTGGCACCCCACCATAATTCTGGACCATAGGCTAGTTTAAGCCCATCCAGAAATCGCTTACCGGTAATCTCGACGCCCAGTGGCGCTTCACCATTGTATATGTCAATATTGTATCCATAATTCGCTTCCGGATACAAACCAAAAAAATCACCTTCATAACCCCAATGATAGTGACCTGTTCTATAGAAACCTTCGAGCTTAAATAATTTATCGTCCCAGGTAATTTGAGCATTGTAAACCTTAACTCGTTGGAGACCGGCCAATTTCAAGGGACCGTCTTGAGTGAGAACTGTACTTACCAGACCTCGATTTTCAAAATAGATCTCATCAATAAGATTTTCCGCAACATGACCGAGATAATTTACTGAAACGCTTCCAGTAACATTCGGTGCTGGATTTGCTTCCACCGTGATGTAATACGATTGCATATGATCAAAACCCTGAAAACCTGGCTTGGCAGTGCTGCCTGCCACTTGATCCTCTGGTGTACTGATGTTTTCACCACCAGTATTAAAGGTTTCAAACTCAACCCGTAACCCGCTAACTCTTATTTTTTGACCAGATTCGCTATTTAGAGCTGCTTTGTCACCACGGGCTTGAAGGGCAGCAGTTACAGGAGAAATGACCGCAAAATGTCGTTTGATATATTCTCTATCCACACTAGGATCGTATGGATTGAGGGCATGTACACGCTGAAGGGCATAATAAGCTGCCCGGGGATAGAGTTGATAAAGTCCACGTGAGTCAGTGGGTCCTTTGGCGCAGATCCCAAACCATTCCTCATTCATGTTGTTTTCGCCCTCTACAAGATCGTCGGGATATCCGCCGTTGGCCCATGAAGCATTGTTGTCATGAATATTTAGATTAGATGTCTGGCCATATTTCCACCAGCCATCACTAAATTGAAAAGTGAGTCCTCCAATGGCGTTCCCGACACGACCTTTTCCACTGGATTGCTCATAGATCTCTTTCCAGTTTCCTATTAAATACTTTGCCTGCATTTCCTGGTCTTCAGCCATGTCTTTCGCATTAAATGCATCTGAGCCAAATTCGGTAAATAAAACGGGAACACCGAGTTTCTCGTCAACAACCTGGAAAAAATCTCTAAAGGATATACCACGATAAACATTGCTCCCAAACACATCCAGATTTTCAATTTCTTCAGCGATGATATCGACAAATAGCAGATCGCCATTTGCAATTGCTACGGGACGTTTAGGATCAATTAGGTGAATAGTATTGATTGCCTCATTAAATAATGAGTACATATGGTGGGCTCGAACAGATTCGATGGTTTCACCTTCAGGTATATCCTCTGTCTCAGCCCCTTTCCAAAAGAGACCATAGTTATTCTCATTGCCCAGTAACCACATAAGGACACCTGGAACATCCTGAAATTCAGCGACTAAAGCAGTGACCTCATCCATAACTCCTTTACGAAGATCGGGATCTGAATAATCAACATTAGGTACCCAGGCTCCGTTGATATTGAAACCATAGCGGGCGAAGGAATGATTCAGAATGGTGAAAATGCCATACTTCTCATAAATGTGTTTAACCCAACGAGGAGGTATCCCCGAATACTGACGGATGACGTTGACGCCCATCCCCCTCAGCAGTGCCATCTCTCGATCAAGCGCTGCGGTGATAATGTCATCCGATTGATTCCAGAGTGAATATGAGTAATTGGTACCAATTGGGAAATAATCCCAATTCATCCCATTGACCATGAAATCTTCCCCATCAACTTGAATTCTTTGTCCTGTGCTATCAGAAACGACAGCCACAGTTGCAACGTGGTCTGCTGCGTATGCAAAACCTGACATGCAAACAACCATCATCAAAACAACGGGCGAGAAACTGTAAACTTTCTCAAAAAGCCTGCGAAGTTTTGTCCTCATCGAAACCTCCTCAACTATTTATTAAAGAACATAGTGTTTAGCTCAAGATGACAACACAGTGGGAAATAGTAGCAATGAAGGCAAGTGCGATAGCCAGATCAGAGTCGCTGCTGTTGTGAGGCAGCTTGTTATCAATTATCAGGTCAAAATAATACTTTGTTCGTTTACCGTACAAAGTATATACAGCTAGAAACGTATGTCAAGGAAAAAAGGATTATGTTCTGAAATTGAATCTGTAATAGTACAATTGGTTTAACCAACCCTTTGGTTTTATACCAAGTGCACCTCCAACCTGCACCCTAACTTCTTCAGCTTTTTCTATTTCTCTGCACTTAAAGTTCTTACCATAGCTATGGCTACGCCTGCCTATGCCGAAGTCGGTCTCCACGTAGGCAGGCTTCAAATTATGAAGCTTGACGAAACCGCTAGAAGTATCTGAGAATTCATAAAATGTGCCCTAAAACCATTAAATACAACCACATATAGTGAATAAGCCTAAAACCATATATAACAACACTTTGCGTCTCTGCGCGCTCTGCGAGGGGTCGTTTTTGCGAGACCATCAAGCTTCTAAAACGAAAAAATATTTTGAATTTATAGCGCACCTTTGAAGTACAATTGGTATTATTCCATTTCATTCAACACTCCCTACCATATTTATTGACTATTGCTCTCTATTTATAAGGCGCATCTTTTGTGCGCACACATCTATTGATTTTATTATTCATTTAAAAAGAAAGGGTAATTGGGTTCTATGATGAAGCAGACAACGAACTCGCCAGTGATAGTGATGACTCAGGAATCTATATTGCCCGTATTGGTGAATGGGCTCCAACCACAACAGGTAATTATTATATCCGAGTTGAATCCAAGATTGCCAATAGTGAAGGGTATTACGTCATATTTATCCATGAGTGGGATTGACCATATCCACCTGAAATAGCGCAGTTCTTTTATACAGAACCGGACATTATTAACACCTGTGATTATTATATCAGATTGGAAAAAAGTTGTAAATGATTGTTTGTTTTTAGTTTTCACCGCCCATATTCTATGCAAATGTCAGGAGAGTCCGCTTTGGACGATAATGCTTTCGACAGCTGATATGTCGAGGAGCCTGACAAGTAAAGATGCCACCTTAAGTGGCAATGTTTAAGAAAGAGGTTCAAATGGCTGAAGAATTAGTCAACGGTGTAGTCAAATGGTTTAACGATGCAAAAGGCTACGGATTTATCCAACAGGAAGACGGACCGGATGTGTTTGTTCACTATCGTGCGATCAATGGTTCCGGACACCAAACATTGAAAGAGGGACAGAACGTTACTCTTAATGTCACACAGGGCGAAAAAGGTCCTCAGGCTGAGAACGTTACTGCCGTCTAATTCTTTTATAAGAATTTAATTAAACGCCGGTCTCCTTGGAGTGCCGGCGTTTTTATTTTAACCTCTTTATAGCGTGCACCAGTTTCACTTCCCTACAGGAAAGACACCTTCCATTTACGCCTTTCAGGTACCGTCAGATAAATCATCATTGACGGCCTCGCAAAAAGTACCTCTCCCACGTCTACGCTCTACAAGCTTCGCCGCACAGGCAGAGCGCGCAGAGCGTTGTATTGAGTTCATCGAAATGACGCATAGTGTTGATTATCATAAACATACGCCATATTTCCGTAACCTGTAAAGAATATTGTAGTTAAGCGGTCACTGAGCCCAGTCGAAGTGTCGATTTTCATGTTTTTTTAAATACTTTTTGCGGTGGCGTCATCATTGGAGAACCACCATTTTTATGGTTTGACTAAATGATCCAGCTTGAAGACGACAGAAATACACGCCAGTACTGATCGGATTACCTGATCGGTCCAAACCGTTCCACTGCACTTTATAATTACCAGGCGGTTTTGATTCATCCAACAGCTGTATGATCTGCTGACCTCTAATATCAAACACGGTAAGTTCAACCGGAGTTTGCTCAACCAGACTATAGCTGATAGTAGTGACCGGATTGAAAGGATTAGGATAATTCTGATTCAACCTAAACTCATCTGGAGTCTGCCGAGTATAATGATCTTCATCAACAGCCACCGGTTCGATCATCTGGAACTTGATCGCATCCGCCCGCAGAACCGATCCCACAGTGCTGGTTCCCGGATCGTGAACCTCCAACGCGACAGGTACTCCTGCCGGCAGATAATAGCGTCCGAGATTCACCCAATCACCACTCCCGGCATTTTGATCCTGATACACCGAATCAATGGCATAGCCCGCCACTTTTAAAATATATAAAGCAGCGTTACTTGAATTAACCGTATTTGGAACGATCTCAAAAACATCGTAGATTCCGGAAAATTCCAGATCTAAGGTAAACGTTGCTGAGGCATCTAGATTCAACCAGGTGTAGCGACTGGAATTTCCCCAGGCCTGAGCCACACTGGTGTACCATTCCCCGCCCTCGCTGTAGTGATCAGTATACTCATTATCTACAACCTGAAAGGGATATTGGGTTTCTGCAGTGACCATTACCTGGAGTTCAGGATGCATGGGATCATCATTCAATATGATAAGCGTATCCAAGAGTATGCCTAGATCAGTTGGATGGAGACAGAGTGACACTTCGATCTGATCCATGCTGCCTACTGTAAAGGGGGTCGACAATTCGGCGCTAACATGACCTGCACTACTCAGAATACTCTGAATGGTAAGTTCCTCCAGTCCCCGATTGCTGATCTCAATAGTCCGGCAACTGGTTTCATCCAGGATCACTTCACCATAATTCACCATATTGCTGGAAATCCGAATATCCCGCTCCCTCACCCCGGCTGAAAATTTAACCACATCCACTGGTATGCTGGCCGAGGTCACAGAATCCGGCAGGTTGCTGAATAGTTCCAGGACTGGATCCTGACCCTGCTCCAGAAATGGGGTTCCCAGATAGATCCACTCGTGAGCTGGTAAAGGCGCTGTTAAGATAGTTGTATCACTATCTGCGCCCGAATACAATACAAACTGTAGCGGACAAGGCGACGAGGCAACATCAGGAACCTGGATAAAGATATGATAATAAGCGGTCTGCTGTATCGCCGGAATCCAGGTAGTGTGTATGGGATGATCTGTGTCCACTTGAGCGATGCGAGAGTCAGTGCCCCAGGCTGCTTCACTCTGAGGACTCCAATTCCCGCTTATTTCCAGGTATTGCGGATCTGCATTATCAATGTAGATATCGTCTGGAATGGGTGTTATAAAAGCAGTTGTGATATTCCCTGAAGTATCTGTGGCAGCAACGCCGAGTTTTGCCAATTCCTCAGGATGGGGAATAATGTCAGTATTCCAAACATTCTCAGCAATTTCCGTGCAAGTCAACACAGCATAGCTTTCATCCCTGAATTTGGCTGACACAAAGGGTTGGGGTTGAAAAAGAGCTTCATCGCTGGAAATGGTATAGTAGCGGTCATTTCCTGAGAAATGCTCTTCAATACTGATCATAGGACCTGTTGTATCTACCGTTCCCCGCCAGCGCTGCATTGCTTCAATAGCCGTACAGTAACGGAAATCGACTTCAGGGTACAGGTCAGCCGCATTATGGGCTAGTTCATCCATAAGACTAACATTATCCAGAAAGTCATTTTCCGGGAGATGTGCCCAAAAACAAGCGACCTGATCCACTCCGGTACTGGCCTGGGCAAAAACAGCTTCCATTAATCCCTGAGAATTAACCCTCTGAAAGGGGGCTGAACGGACATTCCAGCCGGGACCATCCCCATCCAATTGATAATTTTCCAGCGAGGGTCGGTAGGGTATAAAATCAGAGGGAGCTTCTGACCAGTCGAAAGTATTGTCCAATGGCTCCTCCATATCGGTACGCTGAGCAGGCCAGTCATTGTGCAGGCTATAAGGCAAGAGATCATTCAGATAATGCTGCCAACCATTATCCATGTAATGCCAACCACTTCGGAAGGATACTGGGAAAACATTCTCTTCCAGGAGGAACTGCGCGAGGGTCACATCAAAATCGTCCCGGCACTCCTCAAAAGTCAGAGATTGGTTCCAGTAATAGGCTCCATCCTGATCATAATCGGTCCATTTGAAGGTATGATAGTGAAGACTCAGCTCATCGCCGTTTTGGAGCACCTCATTTCCATGATATTTCTGCATGAGATAGAGGGTCATGATATTGGGCACGGGAACATTGGTATTGGTGGCATAGCGAAAGATGTTTCCTGCCATCATCCACCAGGTCATTTTGAGGGCTTGTCCATAGGAATCAGTATATTGAGCCCGGAAAGCGGGATCCATAACCCCATAGGCATTCTCTGTTGGATCGGTATAGAGCGCTTGATTGTAAGTGCATTCATAGCGGTTCACCGACATGCCATCCCAGATCGCCGTATCTGAACCCAGAACGAGATAAACGGTTCCCGTTGACAATAAAATCCCTGGTAATGATCCAAGTACGAATAGGATTTGTAAAATTCTTCCAGCTTTCATGGTGCATCTCCAAAATTGATTGTTTCAAATTAACCGGAAAGTATGCAATTTTCAAATGAGGACTCGCATGTATTTCTAAATCGATCTAAGGGTTTTCGAAGGGTGCGATGACAATTCGATTATTTATCGACAGAAGATTTTCGATCACGTTCATAAAATATTAAGAACCAAATATACATGATACAATGTGATCTCTGATGTTTATGCAATTACATGAATATCAATAACTTATCATTTACCCCACGCTAAAGAGACTGTGTGAATACTTCATTGCAATGGAATAATTACTTTCTAACCTTAGCTTTAGTTGTCTACGTATAGTGCTGTTACTATTGACGCTTACCCCAGGCTTCAGCCTGGGGGTAATAAAAACCTTTAAAAAGGAGGGCTTTAGCCCAACAATACTGGGCAAAAGCCCCAGGAGATAGTAGGTTATCATATCCCCAAGCTAAAGCATGGGGTAAGTGTTGTCCCTATTCTCACACACCCTCTATAACCCTTATACCTTGATACCTTTGTACCCCAGAATATTTTATTGACCCCCCCAATCTCAATGATTGTATCCAGATACGCATTATTATGATGAACCAAAAAAGAACATGATCTACATTCATCCTGATAAATTATATATTGGGGTGTCGTATTTCATGTAAACTATTGCTAAAAAGGAGGCATCATGCGCGCCGTTAATCCTGCGACCGGTCAACTGATCAAAGAATATCAGAATCATTCTGCTGAAGCGGTCAACACGATCATCGATCAGACCCACCGGACCTGGCAGTCCTGGAAGACAACAGATTTCAATCACCGGCGAAAGCTCATGCATCGGGCTGCTCAGGTCTTACGCGACAACCTGGAAGAATACGCCACCCTCATGACCCTGGAAATGGGCAAGGTCATCACCGGTGCTCGGGCCGAAGTTGAGAAATGCGCCTGGGTGTGCGACTATTATGCCGAACATGCAGAAAGCTTCCTCAAAGATGAAATGGTGGAGACCACAGCCTCAAAGAGCTTTATCAGCTACGAACCCATTGGAATTGTTCTGGCAGTCATGCCCTGGAATTTTCCTTTCTGGCAGGTCTTTCGCTTTGCTGCCCCAGCCCTCATGGCCGGTAATGCCGGCGTCCTTAAACATGCTTCCAATGTCCCTGGTTGCGCTCTGGCCATTGAAGCCGTCTTTCGGAAGGCCGGTTTCCCCGAGCATCTCTTCAGAACCCTGATGATCCCGGCCAGCGAAGTCGAGCCGGTGATAATCAATCAATATGTTCAGGCAGTGACCCTCACGGGCAGCGAAACTGCTGGAAGTCAAGTTGCTGCCATTGCAGGACGCGAACTTAAGAAAACTGTCCTGGAGCTGGGTGGTTCAGATCCGTATATCGTACTGGAGGATGCCAACATTGATGTTTGTGTAAGTGTAGCTGCTGAAGCAAGGATGATCAATACAGGTCAAAGTTGTATTGCGGCAAAACGCTTTATCGTTGTTGAGTCCATGGCGGCGGAATTTGAAGCTAAACAAGCAGCCATCATGACCGACATGACCCTTGGTGATCCCCTGGATGAGAAAACCAGGGTAGGCCCCATGGCGCGCCTTGATCTCAGAGATGAACTCCACACCCAGGTGACATCTACTCTTGAAAAGGGCGGACGATTGGTTACTGGCGGGAAACCGGTTGCAGGCGCCGGTGCATACTATGAACCCACGGTTGTGGCCGATGTAAAACGGGGTATGAGTCTCTACCATGAGGAGACTTTCGGACCTGTTTCAGCCATTATCCCAGTGCACGATGCTGAGGAAGCGATTGAAGTAGCCAATGATTCTGATTTTGGTCTGGGTGGATCGATCTGGACCCAGGATATCAAACAGGGCGAAGCGCTGGCCAGACGCATTGAGAGCGGAGCCGTCTTTGTCAATGGCATGACCATGTCAGACCCCCGCTTACCTTTTGGTGGCGTAAAACGTTCCGGCTATGGTCGTGAGTTATCCTATTTCGGGATCCGCGAATTCATGAATATCAAGTCGATCTGGATCGCTTGAGACAATCATCAACAATTTATCATCCTTGCTTACTGGCGTAAATCCGATTAATTACAGCTTAACAAAATGACAGATAGCGGAGGGTAGGATGAACCAAAGAATAGCGGCTGATAACTCGAGTGATTTTGGAGATTCTACTGAGTACAAACGTGACCTGGGTTTAATTGAAGCAATCTCCATTGTTATCGGTCGCATTATTGGATCTGGAATTTTCAGGACCCCCGCTCCTATCATGGCCCTGGTTGGTTGTACCGGACTCTTTGGTCTGGTTTGGGTGCTCGGTGGCTTTGTAACCATTTTTGGAGCCGTGGTCTATGCCGAGCTGGCAGCCATGATGCCTCGCTCCGGCGGTCCCTACGTCTATCTCAAGATGGCCTATCACCCCTTCTGGGCTTTCCTCAGGGGCTGGGCCATGTTCTTTGTATCCGAGACCGCGTCCATCGCTGCTGTGGCTTTGATCTTTGGAGAATACTTGAAAGCCCTGTGGATCATCGCATTTGGAAATCCATTTGGTCAGCTCGCGCTCTACCTGATCGCTCTGGCCACAATCTGGCTGCTTACTATCGTCAACTTATTTGGAGTGCAACTCAGTGGTAAGATCCAAAATTTATTTGGCGCAATTAAGGTCGTTGCCATTGGTGGTATCATTGGTGTTAGTTTCACCAGTTGGTCAACTGGATCGTTTGGAAATTTTGTTAACCCCCTCTTCCCTGAAGATTTTAATGGTTCCACTTTCCTGGCCGTTGGTGCTGCTTTGCGTTATGCCTTTTTTGCTTTCAGCGGTTGGGAAGGTGCCACCTACATTGCCGAAGAAGTTAAGAATCCCCGGCGTAACCTGCCTTTATCCCTCTTCATTGGAATTGCTGGTGTAATGGTGCTCTATCTCGGTGCAAATGCAGCTTATCTTTTTCAATTGCCTCCAGCTACCATTGCAGAGTCAAAATGGGTTGCCACGGAAGCCATGAAAGTCGCCCTGGGCGCAACCGGGGGAATTTTGATCTCAGTAGCAGTCATGCTCAACACTTTTGGTAATGTGAGTACACAGATACTCTGCAAGGCCCGCGCCTGGCAAGCCATGGCCAGAGATGGAATGTTCTTTAAGAATTTTGCTAAACTCAGCAAAAAATATAAAACCCCCAATAATGCATTGATCGGCCAAAGTCTCTGGGCCACCGTATTATTGACTTTTGCTGTTTCAGCCGCAAATTCGTATGAGACCATCATTGATTTTTTCTCTGCAACAAGTGCTGTCTTCAATCTAATGGTCTTTGCAGCGATCTTTGTCCTGCGAAAAAAATATCCTGATGTTCATCGACCCTACAAAGCGTGGCTGTATCCCTGGAGCTTGATCATTGTCTTTGTGATCTATGCAACTTTCTTTGTGATCACGCTTATGACCACTTTGATCCCATCTTTAATTGGTTTGGGACTCACAGCAACCGGCTCTATCTATTACTATTTCTTTATCTATAAACGCGGTGTTGTGAAAAATATTTGAGAGATGAACGAAAATAGCTGAGACCACCTATTGATCGGCTCCTTTACCCTGCTCAACTAAGCTGACGAAAAGGTATGTCCAGTTAGCCCTCTGCTCATAGCAAGGTTCAGATATCCAGGATTACTAATGATTCTTCAGAACCAACAAGAGAGCTATTTAAATTACAGTTTCAGAGTACTTACACGGGAAGACACTTCGCGTTTATTTAGATCGGTAGAATTGGTATTATTCCTTTGGGTGGCTTGAGAGCAATAACCATTTCTCAAGCAATTTCACGTGATGAATGGCAGTTATTTTCTCTAAAGGATTGCAATAGAGATACGATACTCAATATGTTGAGCTAATCTATTGAGATACAGGTACGATGCCAAAAATAAATAATACACTCAAGGATACAGATCTACTCCATCAGAGTCTTGCTGACTTGGTCAATACCACGGAATCCCTTTCTGATTTTGCCGAAATGTTCTTCGATCTGATTTTGGAGGATACCAGCATTTCAGATTTTGCTCTTGCTTTTTATGATGCGAAAAAGGACATAGTTTCCTTCCCCTTTGCCAGGGGTAAGAGGGTCAATCCTTTAACACAAGCCCTCCAGGATATCAACTCACCGTTGGGAATGATCATCGCACAGCATACTGCATTGGTGATAAAAGCTGATGAATATTTGGACTATTGCAATGATGGAACTACCATTGAAACAATTCCAACTGTCTGGTGTGGTCTTCCAGTTTTCAAAAATGATCAACTCTTTGCTATCATTATTCTGATCGCAACTCATAACGATACGGCGATCCAGCTCGAAGCTATGCAAGCTGATTTAACAGCCTTGCCCAAAATATTTTCACCCTACCTCGAGCTTAAGTTGCGTCTGGAAGCCCTGGAAAATAACGAGATCAAATATCGACGGTTTGTCGAAGCCTCCATAGATATCACCTTTCAGATCACCCGCTCTGGCTATTTTGATTACATCAGCTCAAATGTTGAGACTTTATTTGGATGTGATCCAAAATCGCTTATTGGCAAACATTTTAAGGTTACAACGCCAATAAATCAGGTTTCCAAGGTTATTGATGCCCTTAAAGATATCAGCAAGGGCAAAACAATTCGCAATCTCAGTCTGCTTCAAAAAGTAAAATCGGGCGCTTTAGTTCCCATGGAAGTCAGTGCCAGTCCTATCTCCCGAAATGGAGATATTATTGGTGCCCAGGGTACCATGCGTGATATCAGTGAACGTCATCAGGCCCAACAGGAAATCGAGCGTCTGGCTTTCTTTCCCCTCGCCACTCCCATGCCTGTGGTTGAGGTTGATCTCTATGGAGTTCCCAGTTATATCAACCCGGCTGGGATCCAATTGCTCGATCAAATGAATTTGGATATGGATCAGGTCTCTGAGATCATGCCCAAACAATTCAAAAGTGATATTCGTGCTGCCCTTTCTGAAAAGGGCCAGATTCCCTCCCGTGAAGTAACTCTGAATCGCCTACAGTTTTTGTGGTCCGCCTTTTTTCTTCATAACCATAATTTGCTTCATTTCTATGCTACCGACATCACCAATATCAAGGAAACTGAAAGGGAGTTAATTGAAGCAAAAGAGATAGCGATCCAGCATGAACAGGTCAAGACCATGTTCTTGGCCAACATGAGTCATGAGATCAGAACTCCGCTTAACTCAATTCTAGGTTTCACTGAATTGGTTGAAGAGGAAGTAAAAAACAAATTTGATGAAGATCTACAAGCATATTTTGAGATCATCCGGGTCAGTGGGAAACGGCTTTGGCATACTGTGCATGAGATCCTGGATATTTCACAGATAGAAACAGGAACCTTTACCCTGAAGATTGAGACCATTGACCTGGCAAAAATATTACGCGATTTAGGTGCTTCATATCGCTCTAAAGCAGAAACGAAAAATATTGAACTCCTGGTAAATATTCCCAGTGGCCAACTCATTATAGCAGCCGACGAATATTGCGCTACTCAAGCCCTGATGAATCTCATCGATAATGCCATAAAATATACCAATACTGGATACGTAAAGATCTCCACTGAGATCAGGGAAAATGAGATACTGGTATACATCAAAGATACTGGCATCGGTATGTCACGAGAATATCAGGAACGTATGTTCAAAGCCTTTTCCCAAGAAAGTGCCGGTTACACAAAACGGTTCCAGGGTGTTGGTTTGGGACTTGCTTTAGCCCATCGCTACCTCAAGCTGCTCAAAGCCAAGATCGATCTGGAAAGTGAGAAAGAAGTTGGCAGCACCTTTGGAATTCATTTTATGGTTAATCCAAAAGTGCCCTTAACTCAACCGGAAACAGCTACTAAGACGGGTTCAGTGGCTGCGCCGCCAACTGCTCCAGAAACGATAAGATCCAACGTTTTGGTGGTTGAGGATGATCCAAACTCTCGAAAACTGGCTGGTTTCACGCTTAAAAAAGATTTCGAACTTTTCTTTGCCGAATCGGTTGCTGAAGCTAAAGAACAGCTGGTTGCCCATGATATTGAATTGATCCTGCTGGATTTATCTCTCACAGGGGACGAAGATGGACTGGATTTGGCACGATTCCTGCGAAGCGAGGACAAATGGAAAACAACACCAATAATTGCCCTTACCGCCCATGCATTTACATCAGACAGAGATCGTTGCATGGAAGCAGGCTGTAACGATTTTATGACCAAGCCTTTCCGCCGTCTGGAGTTGCTGGAAGCAATTAATAAGCTGGTATTGCCAATCATGCCTGACGGGAAGGATCCCAGATGAACAAACGGACATCATTGAAAAAGAAAACACTCCTTGTGGTTGAGGATGACAAAGGGTCACGCCTGTTGATAAAACATTTTCTGGAGAAGCTTGATCTAGACGTCATTGATGCTGAAACTGGAGAAGAAGCCCTTGAATTGGTCAAGAATGAACCGGTTGAAGGCATGTTACTGGACATTGCTCTGGGAGCCGGGATAAATGGGTTGGATCTGGGTGAAAAATTAAAAGCAGATCAACGCTTCAAAGATGTACCCATGGTTGCAGTAACAGCCTTTGATAAGGATTCACTGAAAAAGCTGGAAGAGATCGGATTTACCGGATACCTGCACAAGCCTTATTCAGCTGACGAGCTAAAGGCACTTCTGCACGAACAAACCATACACAATCAGCGCCGTAAATTATTATTATAGTTTATAACAGCCACTTCTGAGCCTCATCCAGCTTACCGGTCTTGGCGTAGAGTGATGCAATCTTTCTTCTCGTTTCAATGACCTCAGGCTGTAGGCGGTTTAGCTGTAAATAGGTTTGCAGGGCTGCTTCATATTCTTGCATTCTCAGTAGAATGGTTCCAATAGCATTTAGATACATTGGTGATTCCCCTGTCAGTTGGATCAACTTGCCAAGCACATCAAGGGCTGTGGGCCAATCTTCCAATTTTTCCAAAGTCTTGAAATATTGTTTTAAGACATTCTCAGAATTCAGATTATCATTCAAACAGGTTTGATACGCATTTGCAGCGTCCTGCCATTGTCCCAGCCTGAAGTGGATGTCAGCTATGGTTCTCCATACTGCCAACGGATCAGCTTCAATATCAGTCGAGATACTTGTGCCCTGTTTTTGAATCTGTTCCTGTCGATCAAGTAATGCTTTTAAAGCTGTAAGAG
>JAYEKW010000012.1 GCA_034716895.1 Candidatus Neomarinimicrobiota bacterium | reverse complement strand
CGTATGTTTATGATAATCAACACTTTGCGTCATTTCGATGAACTCAATACAACGCTCTGCGCGCTCTGCCTGCCCGCACGAAGTTATACGCAGGCGGGCGAGAGGTACTTTTTGCGAGGCCGTCAATAATGAACAACTGAAACAATCCTGTATCAAGAGGGCTATATCAAATTTGGCTACTCTCTGGTTACTTATAGTTTTTCAGCTCTTCTGCCATAATTACCGACATTTACCTGCCAACTATGACACAATATGACAGGAATACCCATCGGCAGGCTGTAATACCATTTGTACATCAGAGGGCGCGCATAGGTTCAAAATATCACTCTACGCTTTACACGCTACGGGAGACAAGTTTTATTGTTCTGTATGGAGCTTAAAATTTTATGCCTGCCTGCGTGGAGACCGACTTCGGCATAGGCAGGCATAGCTGCTTGTCAGGGCGTAGCATGTAGTGCAGAGACTTATAGCTATGGTTATCATTTTAAGTGTGTTATGCTGAGTTCATCGAAGTAAAGCAGAACGGTAAAAGATGAAGAAGATAACGCGCAGTTTGAAGTAAAAATGGTATAAGTCGCCAGAACATTTCAGATCGTTGCTGAGTTCCCTGATCATGATATTGTTATCAAACAGGTGTAAATCAGTTCGTGTGACCAAAATCATACTTGCTAATAACCCGTATTATTTCTTGTAACACCCCGCTTGTTTTTAAATCAAATTGAGTCGATGAACACGGAAAAATCATGTCTATATTTTCTGACCTCGGCCTATTTCTGGCACCTCGTTAAACAGTCCATATCTGACATCACACTCTATAGGTTCATGAAAAAAAATAATCAATTATCAAAGATCTGAATCAAGGTACTCACATGCAAAAAATCAAATCACAGCTGCTATTCCTGCTTCTACCTCTCATCGTTCTCTCTCAAACCCAAATCGAATCTGGCTCAGTCAGTGGAATCTGGTCCTCTGAAAATTCGCCTTATCATGTCAATGGTGATATTGATATCCCACTGGGAGCGACCCTCACCATAGAACCGGGTACTGCTGTTTATTTTACCGGTGAATATCAGTTTGATGTTTACGGACAGCTTATCGCAGAAGGAACCGAGACAGATAGCATTTTCTTTCACTCAGATTCCATGGGATATACACCCTCATGGCCCTACTTCGCTGGTTTCTGGTATGGGATCACCTTTCACGCTACAGATTCAACCGGCCAAGCCATGTCATCTCTGGATTATTGTAAAGTTTCTTATGCCTATGAACGCTGGCTGGATGAAGCCAGTATAGATTTTAATAGACGTTTTGGTGGTGGTTTGATCATGTATAAATCATCAGTGGATCTTTCGAATACTGTGATTGAAGATTGTACCTGGAATGGCCTGGTTGCGATCTACTCCGGTGGCAGTTATGATGGGGTTACACTCACCAATGCCGGGGCAATTGAGCTGATCTACTCCGATATAACCATGAATAGTATGCATGTTTCCCAGGGAACGGGAATGGTATTTGAGAATTCACAGGCTGAGATCACAAATTCAGTCCTGAGTGGTAACGTCAATTCCTACGGCAGTCAGGCTATCATATTTGCTGAGGATTCTGATCTGAATATCCAGAACTGTGAGATCATCGATAACGATGGTAATGGGATCCGGATCGATGCATCTACCCTGAATATTGAGAATACACTAATCCAGGAAAACAATGGAGGGCTCGTATCAGTTGAATCAATCGTCACCATGTCCAACTGTGAGGTTATTGAGAATAGTGGGATCGGTCTGTTCTTCAATTCCGCTACTGATTGGCAAACCACCTATACATCTGACATTCAAAATACTCTTGTTGCCAAAAATAATGGGGGCGGGTTCAAGTTTTATACGAATAATAATGCCAATATTACAAATTGCACCATAGTTGATAATCATAATCCTACAAGCAGAGGAGGGATCATTAATGGGAGTGTTGATACAAATATTAAGAATAGCATCATCTATAACAATGGTGCGAATCTAGATTTTCAGGCTGGTGGACTCTACACCTACTCAATTGTTCAAGGGAATTATGTAGGGCAAGATGAACCCAATACGAATTTGCATAATTATGATCCCGTTTTCAGGGATGCATCCAATGGTGATTATCGTCTGCAGAGTGTGGATTGTGGTAGTTTCTTCGAATCACCTGGTATTGATGCCGGAGATCCTGCTATTTCAGATTACGTTCTGGATTGCGCAACTGCTGGTTTAGGTGCTGAATCTTCAGATATGGGTGCTTATGGTGGTGCTGCCAACCGCTGGGATGATACGGTTCTGCCAGCCTGTCACTTTACTGGTGATGTCTCAGGAATCTGGGATTGTGAGACGATCTATCTTGAGGATGATGTTGTGATTCCCCTGGGTGATACACTCCAGATCATGGAATCAGTTGACCGGGTTCACATATTAGGTCCCTATGAGATCAAAGTTGAGGGAGTCCTGATTGCCATCGGTCCTGAGAGCGACCACGTGAATGCCCATGGCGATTATATCAAATTTCAGGGAAGTGATTGGCATGGGATCATTTTTAATAATCTGAATGATACCGATCCTGGTGCTTCCATCATTGAAAATTGCCGGTTTGATTATGCTGATAAACTGGAGGCTGCTTATCCCAAAGGAGGCGCCATCCTGATTTATAATTCAGATGAAGTGACGGTTAGACATTCATTCTTCTATTCAAATCGAGCCGTACTTGGTGGGGCCATGTATGTCGAAAATGCCAGCCCGACAATTGAAGACTGTAAGTTTGAAATTAACGGAAGAATCTTATCTACAGACCTTGAGATTATAACCACTGCTGGTGGTGCTCTGTATTTAAAGAACGCTAGCCCCAATATGAGAAAGCTCCAGTTTGTCAAGAATGGGGCCAACGATGGTGGTGCGATCTTTTTGGACCACTCATCCCCAACAATGACCAATATTTTAGTCGTAAAAAATGAAGCTCTTGGTTTTGCTGGCGGAATCTTTGTGGATGGTTCATCCCCCAGAATAGTCAATATGACTGCTGCTGATAACTTTGCAGCCAATGGTGGCGGAACGTTCAGCCTCATGCGTACTACTTCACAGCCAGAGGTGATGAATAGTATTATGTGGGGTAATAGTAAGCCTGAAATTTACATAAATGACGGTACTCCTATAGTAACCTATTCGATCATTGATTCAGCTGACACAGAATCCTACTATGGCCTTGGTTGTCTGGATGCTGATCCACTATTTCAGGAAACCTATGGTAATGTTTACCGTCTTCCTTCCACAGCTTGTGGGGTTGCTGTTAGTTCGATTGCTATCGATGCCGGTCATCCTGATTCACTGGATGCAGTAGTAGCCTGTGACGAAGGTCTGGGGACCCAACATGCTGACATGGGCTATTATGGCGGTATGTATTCTCCTGAGATCATTTTAGGGATCGATGGGTCTGCTGACCTGGCACCCACCAGGTACCAACTTAGTCAGAATTATCCCAACCCATTCAATCCTTCCACCCGGATCAATTTTGCTTTGCCACAGTCTGGACAGGTTGATCTGGTGATCTTTAACGCTTTGGGACAAGAAGTGATGTCGCTGGTCGATCAGCAATTGGATGCGGGAAACCACACGGTTCAGTTTCAGGCTTCTCATTTGAATTCCGGGGTCTATTTCTATCGGATAACTGCTGATAATTATTCTGCCAACCGAAAGATGATCCTGTTGAAATAAACCAGTTTCTGACACTGCGGAGCAGAGGCTGAACTGGTTTCGAGTGTACTCTGGAATAACGTATCTGAAACCTGTTTGGCTCGTTCCACTCGCTGAAAACAGGTTTTGGGTGTCCCAAGCAATTTCCGGACATTGAGTTCATCGAAATGTCTTTCCACTACCAATGTTGACGGCCTCGCAAAAAGTACCTCTCGCACGTCTACGCTCTACAAGCTTCGCCGCACAGGCAGAGCGCGCAGAGCGTTGTATTGAGTTCATCGAAATGACGCGGAGTGTTGATATATATGGATTTAGGAGTATTCACTATATGTGGTTGTATTTAATGGTTTTAGGGCACATTTCATGAATTCTCAGGTACTTCTAGCGGTTTCGTCAATGTTACCATGCTAAAATCAGGATAAGAGACCTGCTTCAGCTTTTATTCAGTTCAATATTGTGTAACTTGCAAAACAGTTAACATGTGTTAAGAAGGGGTGTTTCTAATGAATAAAAGTCAAACTAAACGGAACCCAAAAAATCGCCGAACCGTTGAGCGTCGCCAGGAGACTGTTCCAGCCGAAGTGGAGCGCCGTGCTCAAAAAGAACGTCGCATCAGACCTGATCGAAGGCAAAAGTGATTCCCCGATGGTTGATATCTCTCACATGAATGATGCTTCTGTGGAAGATGTGTTGACCGTGACCAAGGCACCCATAATTGCCTCTCATTCCTGTGCCAGGGCGATCTGTGATCATCCCCGTAACTTGAATGATGACTTACTCCAGGAAGTTGAGAAAATAGCAGGTTTGTAGGGAAAAAGTCCTAAGAGATTTGCTTTAAACCAGCTTAATCTTCGCCTCAAAACAAGGGGAACTTGATTGTGGTTTTAGTGCCAGAATCGTTCTCAATTTGTAAGTGTCCCCCCAATTGTTCTGTCAACAGGGTCACCAGATGCAGTCCCAGCGATTGACGCTTGGAATTATCCCATTCCGGCATTCCCGCACCAGTATCCTGAACAATGAGCGTTACCTGATCATCACTTGAACTGATCAGACTCAGCTCAGCCTGCCCGGTTTCACCTGAGGGAAAAGCATGCTTGTAAACATTGGTGATGAGTTCATTGAAGATCAAGCCGACCGGAATTGCTTTGGCCAGCTCAATATTGAGATCGTCCTCAACTGTAATCTTAAATTTGATTCCCGGGTTTTCCATGGAACGCATCACAGTATGAAGAATAGCTGTGATATAGGGTTTGAATTCAATCGCATTGAAGTTATTCCCTGCATAAAGACGCTCATGAACCAGAGCCATGGAGTTTAAACGGCCAATACTATCTTGAAGCGTTCCTATGGCACTATTTGATTCATCAAGTTGACGAATCTGCATGTTTAGCAGACTGATGGCTACATTCAGATTATTTTTAACCCGGTGGTGGACTTCTTGGAGCAAGACTTCTTTTTCTTTGAGACTCAGTTCCAACTCCCTGGCCTGTTTTAGGTTTTTTCTGGATTCACTTTCAGCAATATCTAGTAATTTTCTTCGGCGATCGAGACTATTCCGCAGAATGAATCCAGTGATAATGAGGATTACCGTTCCAATGACATAATCATCTATCTCTAATGGATGATGCGCATCTGCCATGCGCAATCCACGGTAGAACAGGAGGATGATGATGTAGACAACTCCTGAGGCAGTTGTAAAATAAGTGTAAAAGCGTTGTCTGGTAAGCAATGAGGCTACTATAGTAATAAACATATGGAAAGCTGTCAGGGTGTAGACTTCAAAATTTTGATAATAAGGTTTTGTGTAGACTGCCATGGTAGCCAGGAAGGCCATTCCAGAGTAAGAGGCCAGGGTAACAGCGGGTAGAAATCCAAAGCGAATAAAGAAAATGGAAGCAAAACTAAGTACAAAAATGCTCTGCAATATGGTCATTGTTACTCCCTTGGCAGGGGTGACAAATAGAACGAAGATCATCATGACAATCAACGTCATATGAATGGATAACAGGACCCGTGCCTGAAAGAATTCTTCACTCTCTCTTGGAAAATATTTCCCAAGAAAATATTGTTCTAATGTCGCTTTCATATTGAGCTCTTTTTTTATCTAAAAAAACGATTTGAATGTTTCAAAATAGATGTGTCTATGATGGCACAATATAGGATTTGAATCAGTAGATATTAAAATATAAAAGGTTCTTCCCCTAAATGCGTACCTGGAGACGAGGATGTCAGGGATATAAGGGTATAGAGGCTGTGTGAGAATAAGGACAACGCTTACCCCATGCTTTAGCTTGGGGGTATGATAACCTACTATTACC
>JAYEKW010000011.1 GCA_034716895.1 Candidatus Neomarinimicrobiota bacterium | reverse complement strand
TTCGCTTTAAGCTCACCTCGTAATGAATCCAGGACAACCAGGCTTCCATTCAGGTAGGAGATGTTATGCGGCATCCACAAATCAGTAATTACGGGATTTTTTACAAGATTAGTGGTTAAATCTATCTCCAATGCAACACCATCAAAGATGTCCCTCTTCCAGTTTCCTGTATATGAGAACATGGTGACATATAGACTATTGCCAACGATACAGAGGTCATTGCAGTGATGCAGCGGCTCCCCTTCGATTTTATATTTGTTGGAAATGGATATTTCATCAATTTCGCTGAACTCTGCATCAAGGATGATGATACTGTCCCGATAACTAGATACGATGTAGAACTGATTCTTATTCTCAGAATAGGCTATTCCATGACCCCGGGTTGCCTGATTCAATTCTTTTGACGAAAGGATATTATAGTCCTTGTCAAATTGGATAACTCCCTTTTTATCATCTACTGTAATGAAGGTTCCGTCATGTTTGATCAAACCATAGCAAATACCGCTATAGATCTTCTTGTAGGACCAGTTATGTCCCTCCAGGATAAGCTCATAGACTCCCCCCCCACTTTGTGGATCGTCGACTTCTGGCAACCCACTCGTAAATAACATCCTGGCAGAATGATTCTCTAACTCTGAGATAACTCTGAGATCATTCAGGATAGGACTGACGATATAATCCTTTTGCGGAGTATAGCCATACCCTTGTAACTGTGCTGAAACATCTGTGAAAGAGGTTGTGCAAATGATCACATAGTATTTTGTCTGATTCTCCTTCAATATCTCAGGTTCAAATACATCTTTTCCATCTTCAATTGTGTTCGCCAGATTCGGATTATTATCAACCATAAAACTGTAGTCTTGATTTAGCTTTCGGCCTGTTTTATGTGCGCCAGAACCTGCACCAAATAGCACGATTTTTCGATTATTAGAATTTTTGTTAAGCTCCTGGAAGGAGCCAAAAGGAATCTCTCGCATAATTGCTTACCTTAATCCCATATATTATCTTTAACCCACTTACCCTGGGTATCACGCTCCCAAACACTGGGATCCCTGAATGAATCTGCAATTTGATCAAACTCTTCTTCCGACATATCCACATACTCCAACCATCGATAGAGATCTTTTGGTTTTATTGAATCTCGCTGCTTAACAATCTCTATGCCCTGTTCACGGGATAGTCTTCCTTCCCGGATATCCTTGCAGACATGGTCTGTAGCCCTGCCATATCCAAATTTGATATACTTCATATAATCATGAATACCATTCTCATGCATGTCATCCAGATTTGATATTTTGCGATAGGTCCTCTCAAATTCAGCATCAGCCTCTTGCCACCCATAGGTCTTGGCAATTGCGGCGTTATTATTACCTGACCACTTGATATAATTTCCCAAATATATGCCGCGTACACCGACTCGTTTGATAGCCGCATCTGAGGGAAACATATATGATATCATTTCCTGCTTCTGGATCTTATCACGCTCATCATCGATCATATCATACCAATCATAGCCTCGCTGTACATGTTCAAGTCTAAATCTTTGAGTGAGTTCAACATAATCGCTATATGAATGCATCCCTCCCAGATCCATAAAACCATGTTCGCCATCGATCAGCAACGAAACATTATGTTGAACGGCCACGATATAGGGATAGGTTTGGATTCCACAATGAGCATGCCAATTCATATCGCCCATCATTCTATAGCAAAGCCTGTTTAAGCGTTTCAGCAGACTAATACTGGGAGTAAAGAAAATATGGTCACAACCAAATGTTTCGCGCATATTGACTAAATTTGTGGTTCCCTCAGGCATCCAGTTATTTGCATTGTAGGTGACCAGCAAGGGGTTCATCCCATAAATGTTTTTGATGGTATGAATTTGAAAATAACTGTCTTTCCCACTGCTTACCGGGATAATGCAATCATAATTAGTTCCGTCCTTGCTTCTGTATTGATCAAGGAGTCTCTTCAACTGTTGCTCTCTTCTAACCCAATCAACTGTATCGATTTGTTGACTTGTAAGGCAACCACTGCAGATGCCCTCATCGTTAAACTCAACTGGTATAGCAGATGATGAAGGTATCACACATTTTTTGCAGTATTTTACTTTTCCCAGTTTCATAGATGATCGCCCTTAGAAAACTCCATATTCCTTACGAATGTCAAAGTTTTCCTGTTCTAAAGTTTTTTTAACATGGTAGTAACTGTGTTCTTTAAAATGAAAAATATTGCCGGCAGCTACGGCTGAAGGGTTTGCTTCGCGTAGACATTCATTAAAATCGTAATAGTCGCCTGCCCCCCCCAGCGCTATCACAGGCACTTGAACGAGGTTCACGATCTCTACAATGGTTTTAATATCATACCCTGATCCAGTACCGTCTCTGGAGATATCATTGAGCAATATTTCACCAATTCCCGCTTGTTCCAGATGCTGGCACCATTCAGTCACACGATATTGCGATCTTGTCCGGCCATGTTCGTAATAGGTATAGTCATCCTGATAATCAACACAAGCTACCAAAGCTTGGGATCCATAGATCTCAACAGCAAGCGGCAGAATATGATCATCCTGATACAAAACAGTATTCAGGATCACCTTATCGGCACCATTTTGAAGGATTTCCCCAATGTCTTCAATTGTACGGACTCCACCACCAAAACTCAGTGGTACAAAAATATTTCTCGATACTTCTCGTAGTAATTCGATCTTATTATTTTCTATCTTTACTTTATGGTCGGAACGACGACTTTGATATTGGTGATCTTTGCTGATATCGATGTAGATAATTTCGTCAACGGCCCAGTCACTAAATCGTTTGACCTCGTTTATCGGATTGCCAATTATCTGGTGAATTGTAAACGCTTCGCTTCGAATGATCATTCCTTCTTTTAAAAAGATACAGGGTATGATACGCTTTCTCATCTTCGCCTCAACTTTTCCCGAACTCTGATAGAATTTTCATTCCACTTGTATGGCTTTTTTCAGGATGGAATTGACAACCGTAGATATTGTCCTGCTTAACGCATGCGGTGATACCCTGATCAGTAGTGACCGCAATTATTTCATTATCACTGGGTTTGACACAATAACTATGGATATAGTAGTAGTCGTTGATATTGCCTGTCTTCTCGCCAAGAAATTCATTGACGACATGACTCTCAGCCCAGCCGATCCTGGGGATGCTATACTCAGAATCAGGTGGTAATTTTATCACTTCACCATCTAACAATCCTAACCCAGCCATGTTTGGGGACTCCTCACTGCTCTTGAAAAGGAGTTGCATACCCAGGCATATACCAATAATAGGCATTTCATGTTCAGTGACCTCATGGATGATCTGGTCGAAGTAGCCATATTCCTTTAGAACTGATGCTCCATTCCCAAATGATCCTACTCCAGGAAGAATTATTTTGTCAACTGCTCCCAACTCATGGTGATTTTCAATAACTTTGAATTTAATATTCAGATAGCTAAGGGAATTCAATAGGGACAACAGGTTTGAGTTGCCTAAATTTATTACCCCAATCATTTTGTTGTACTCTTCATAATCCTATTAAATCTTCCTATAAACTTACCTGGGCATCGAGCATTCTTATGTCAATATTATTTTTGTACAATTCAGTTTTTATATCATTGGGTGTATATCTTGAAAAATGAAAAATGTAGGCAGCTGCAACAGCATCGGCTCCAGCTTCAATAGCGACAACAGCATCGGAAGGTTTGCCCATACCTCCATTGACGATTACCGGAATCTCCAGCTGACTATCAAATGCACGGATCAGCTGTAAATCATACCCTTCACCTAAACCTTCACTATCAACAGAAGTAAGCAATATCTCACCAGCACCATTATCCTGATATATTTGAGCTAAAGTAACTGGATCCTGATCAAGGGTTCCGGTCATTTTGTTAAACACCTTATATCCGCCATTCACTTTCTTAACATCGATGGAGCAAACAATGCACTGGGAGCCGAATAATGTCGATGCTTTCCTGATAAACCCATAATCCTCCAGCGCAATAGAATTGATCGATATTTTGTCTGCACCAGCCAGCAGGATAGAGTAGATATGATCTATTTTATTTATGCCACCCCCTATGGTCAAAGGCATGAAGCATTCATTGGCTATATCTGTTATTATCTCGGTATTGATCCCGTCTCCATTCATGCTTGCATCTATATCGAGTACAATTAATTCATCAACATTTCTGGCGTTATACACGCGAGTTGTGGAGGTAGGATGTCCAATGGTTCTAAAAGAATCGAATTGTATGCTTTTGACCAGTTGCCAGTCTTTCAATAGAACACAGGGAATAATTCTATGTTTTAACATATTATTCCATGACCAGTTCAGAAAAGTTTTTTAAAATCTTTAGACCATATTGCTGGCTTTTTTCTGGGTGAAACTGAAAGGCAAAAATATTCTGCTTCTGAATGGATGAAGTAAAGGAGTATCCATATTCAGTCGTACTCGTGACTATATCCTCTGACGATTGAAAGTGGTATGAGTGTACAAAATAGAAATCACTGTTATCTGGAATACCTTTAAACAAAGGATTCCCATGTTGATACACCACGTTATTCCAGCCAACATGTGGAATTTTGATCTTTTCCATTTCATTGGAATGATCAAATCTGATCACATCGGCTTTGATCCAGCCAAAACCTTTTGTAGGAGTATTTTCAAAACTTTGACTACTAACCAATTGCATCCCCAGACAGATTCCCAGAAAGGGTTTTGAATTCCCCAACACTTCTTGATTGAGAACCTCCACAAGACCCAGGTCGTGCAAGTTTCTCATGCCATCACCGAAGGCACCCACCCCAGGGAGAACAATTTTGGCAGCATCTCTGATCATCCCGTGATCTTGACTGATCTTGACATCAGCACCCACACGGGCAAAACCTTTTTCAACCGAACGCAGGTTTCCCATATTGTAATCCACAATAACTATGGTGTTATTATTTGACAATATGCTCTTCCTTTCTTACTAATGATCCGTCAATATCTCGGAGGAAGACACCCGCTTGATCGCGCTGGAATATTTTTTTGTTCGTGTATGAATCAATGATCTGGTTTAGCTCATCTTGTGAGAATCCCGTAAATTTCAAATATTCTTTAATCGCCTTTTTGGGGAGTAATCCATCGTATTTATGAACCAGTCGTAACCCTTCAGGCCTGTTGATATATCCCAATCTGATATCCAGGCACGCATTATCAGTGGCGCGCCCAAATCCATACTTGACATATTTCAAATAATCGTGAAAATGATTACTGTAACAATCCAGATTTTCAAAATTTTCATACGTTGTTTCCACGGAACGTTCTGCCACACTAAATCCATTTTTTAGTGATTTTGCCAATACTTCCCGCAAATCCCATTTGAAATAATATCCCAAAAAGATACCCGTCACCCCAACGCGATGAATTTCTTCATCACTGGCATAGGTATACAGGGACAGGTCTCTTTTTGTGAGACCATCTACACCGATCATATCTGAGATTCGGTTCCCCAACAATCCCCCAAATTCTTCGAGCCATTTCCGATCAAGAACATTTCGGGTTTTACTGGCTGCAGGGCCACCATACTCGATCTGGGGACTCTCACCCCAGATAATGAGAGGAATCTCAAAGCTGACTGCAAATTTTGGAACTGTGGTAAATATCCCGAGGTGATTTTGCCACTCATTGTCTCCAGTTCGAATAAAGGCTTCTCTGGCCAATTTCCTGTATACAACCGGGTTTCGTTTTATGTGGATCAGGTCAACACCCAGATGGTTCAGGTTCTCAAGGTTCTTACGCCCCACGCTGGTTGGAATACTAGGCTCAAAACAGATACACAGTGGATTCAAACCCAATTCCAATACCTTTATGACTTGAAAGGTTGAGTCTTTGCCACCACTTACTCCAATGATACAGTCATAATCTGGATGTCTTCCCAGTCGTCATCCTCAAACACTTCATCCGGCTGCCAGTCTGGAACAAACTTATTGAGCCATCCGATTTTGCTTGCAACGTCTTTGAGTTCTTGCGGAAGCGGCA
>JAYEKW010000010.1 GCA_034716895.1 Candidatus Neomarinimicrobiota bacterium | reverse complement strand
GGTGACTTAGTGGCTATGAATTATTCAGGCTAAGGCACTATGTTCTAGAAAATCCCTGAATGGCTCTTTGAGCCTTTGCTTGTCCGGCGTAGCTCGTCCAGCGAAGATGGATGTCTTCGTGGCAAAAGAGCTTACACTGCTGCGAGGTGATGACTCCTGATGCATACGGCTATCTCAGGCCAGTTTAATAGATCGACCCCCCCCAGATCTTGATGAACTCTATTTCCGAAAATGATTGCTGAGTCTAGCTAAAAATATATATTCAGCGGCTTTGATGAAAATGGCGCGATGTAGTGATAAAATGAGGTACGTATGAACATGTTTCCCGATCTCCACGCAACTACGATACTGGGAGTCAGCCACAACGGTAAAGTTGCTCTGGGCGGTGATGGCCAGGTAACCTTTGGCGATACTGTGATGAAACACGGAGCCGTTAAGATTAGGTCTATTTATGACGGTGAAGTGCTGGCGGGTTTTGCCGGTTCAGCAGCTGATGCCTTCGCCCTGTTTGAGAAATTTGAAGCGAAACTGGAAGAATTCAGTGGTGATCTGGTGCGAGCCGCCGTAGAACTCGCCAAAGATTGGCGCATGGATAAAATGCTGCGAAACCTGGAAGCTATGTTGGTGGTGATGGATCTGGATCATGGTCTGATCATCTCCGGGAATGGAGATGTAGTAGAATCCGATGATGGAGTGTTATCCATTGGTTCCGGGAGTCCCTATGCCATTGCAGCCGCCCGCGCATTTATTGCCAGTGGCAAAAGATCTCCTAAGGAAATTGTACGTCAAGCGCTGGAGATCACAGCAGACATCTGTATCTATACCAATAAAAATATTAATATTCTAGAATTGAAATAAGAGATCAGTCAACCCATGAGCAAGTTTTCACTCACACCTAAAGAGATCGTCCAGGAACTGGATAAATATATCATTGGACAGGACGGGGCTAAGAAATCAGTAGCGATCGCCCTACGAAATCGCTGGAGACGTCAGCAGGTTACAACCGATATCCGAGATGAGATCGTTCCCAATAACATCATCATGATCGGCTCTACAGGTGTTGGCAAAACCGAGATCGCCCGTCGCCTGTCCAACCTGGTCCAGGCTCCCTTTGTTAAAGTGGAAGCCTCAAAATTCACTGAAGTAGGTTATGTGGGTCGCGATGTGGACTCCATGATTCGTGATCTGGTTGATAATAGCTATAATATTGTCAAGGCAGAACAGGAAATCATTGTCCGGGAAAAGGCCATTGATCTGGCCAATGATCGCATTATGGATTTGCTGTTGCCGCCCTTGGTCAATCCTGAAAAAGATTCAACAGATTTTCAGCGTTATCAGTCCACTCGAGAAAAAATGTCGGTCAAGTTGATGTCAGGTGACTTTGAAGACCGGAATGTTGAACTCAAAGTTCAGGAAGATGTGACTGCGCCCATGATGCAGATCTTTGGACCCATGGGTATGGATGATATGGGTATGAATCTTCAGGACATGCTGGGTAATGTGATGCCCAAAAAGAAGAAGATCCGTAGTCTCAGTGTAACAGAAGCTCGTATCATTTTGATCGAAGAAGAATCCCAAAAGTTGATCGATGAAGAAAAAGTTCAGCATGAAGCTATTTACCGGGCTGAACAGGATGGGATCGTCTTTATTGATGAGATCGACAAGATCGCCGGTGAGCGTCACGGTGGCGGACCTGATGTATCTCGGCAGGGTGTTCAGCGGGATATTCTGCCCATTGTTGAAGGCAGCACCGTTAAAACCAAGTATGGCACTTTAGTGACAGACCATATTTTATTTATTGCAGCCGGTGCCTTTCACATGTCAAAACCATCAGATCTGATCCCGGAACTGCAGGGACGTTTCCCCATCCGTGTTGAGCTTGAAAATCTGACTGAAGAAGATTTTATTTTGATCCTTACTCAGCCAAAATCTGCCTTATTGAAACAGTACAAAGCTCTGGTGGGTGCCGAGGATGTTAAGATCACCTTTAACAAGGATGCCATCGCTGAAATTGCCCGGGTGGCTTTTGAGGTCAATGAAAGCATAGAGAATATTGGTGCCAGACGTTTGCATACCATTATGAGCAGATTGCTGGAAGAAACTCTTTATGATCTTCCCAATAGTGCCACCAAAACTATTAAAGTGACCAAAACCATGGTAACTAAGACCTTTAAAGAGACCATGGCTGATCAGGATCTGAGTAAATATATTTTATGATGAAGCTTTGATTAATGACCAACAACTGCCTGGAATATATACCCATTACTCAAACCAGACTCCGTCTCTATGGCGGAGTTTTTTTATGCCCATGATAGCCACAAACCCACAAAGACTCAAAGTGAAACCATTCATTATGGAGCTCATTATACCTCGGTACCGGGTTATCGATGCAACTGGTGAAAATGTTGCAGAGTTACCAATCTCTGAGAAGGCGGATTATGGGATGAACCAGAACACTAATTCTTTGTGCTGCGGGGTGTCTTAGTGACTTTGTGGCATGAAAAAAATATCCACAGAGATGAATGAGGAGGTTAAATGAAGCGAGATTTTTTAGCGGTAACTGATTTTAGCAAGGAAGAGATCTATGAAACTTTCCGGATAGCGAAGCAATTAAAGGCTGATGTAAAAGCTGGTAAAACACATCATTATTTTGCCAATCAGACCATGTCCATGGTATTTGCCAAACCCTCACTGCGGACCCGGGTCAGTTTTGAGACCGGAATGGCTCAATTTGGTGGACACGCATTATATCTGGGTCCCGATGATATCAGTATCGGAAAACGCGAATCTGTGAAGGATATTGCACAAGTGATCTCACGTTACAACGATTGGATTATGGCTCGACTTTTTAAACATGAACACATCGTGGAGTTTGCCAGGTATGCTTCTGTACCGGTGATCAATGGTTTAACGGATTATAATCACCCCTGCCAGATCATGGCCGATATGCTCACCATTCATGAGCATCATGGAACGGTTGAAGGTCAAAAAGTGGTTTTTATTGGAGATGGTAATAATGTTTGTAATTCCTTTCTAAACTTTGCATCTGTTGTGCCGTATCACTTTGTATTGGCTGCTCCGGAGGGGTATGATCCTGATCCCGAGACTCTGGCAAGAGCTAAGGCTGCCGATTTAAGTACCATTGAAATTATTCGTGATCCTTTCGAGGCAGTACAGGATGCAGATGTGTTGTATACGGATGTGTGGACTTCAATGGGTCAGGAAGATGAACGTCGTAAGCGGTTGAATGATTTCCAGGAATTTCAGATTAATGATGAGTTAGTGCGCCATGCTAAGTCTGATGCTCTCGTTATGCATTGCTTGCCAGCTCATTATGGTGAAGAAATTACAGAAGAAACTCTTGACGGTCCTCACTCAGTGGTGTTTGATGAGGCTGAGAACCGGATGCATGCGCAGAAAGCAGTGATGGTCATGCTGGCTAATTCAGCTGGGGCAGATATACAGATCTAGCTGATTACCGAGATATATTAACAAAAAGAGGCTCTGCATGCAGAGCCTCTTTTTGTTTGCTTTTCTTCTTAATTTATTGAGTTCTAAATGTAGTGTCATCCGAGTAAACATTGATCTCACCTGCTGTTTGTGAATAACCAGCCACAAACCACCAGTAGCGTGTGTTGGCACTTAGAGCAGTTGCCCCGGAACTTGGGTAGGTAATGCTCACTGTATTGGCAGTGGTGGCCTCAATTTCCGTGTCCCATATATCACCTGTATTGGAGGATGTCCTTACAATAATGCGATATTTTTCTGCCTGGGAAACATTCTGCCATTCAAAGGTGGGTGTGAGTGAAGTACCTTGAACATCATCGATGGGTCTGATGAGGGTGGGGACTTCTAAAGGGGTATCAGAAACGACAATGGTTGGATCGCTGGCTTTGTGACCCAGATCATAGGCAACCAGTTTATAGTGATAAGTTCTCCCAGGAGTTACTGCTTCATCGATGAAAAAAATACTGGTAACAGAATCAAGCAGTGATTCATCATCCGGCAAAAATATGGGCGTAACATCTGATCTGAATATTTTATAATATGCAAAATCAGTTTCAGAATTAGCCAACCAGGTCAACTCAATATTCACTTCAAAGTCATCAGGGATATTGTGGGCGGCAATCTCAAGACCAGTTGGTGTGTCAGGTGATAACAGATTCAGGGGGGTCAGACTAACTTCGTTTGAGAAGGGACTTTCATTATCACTATCATCCTTGGCTGTGACCTTGTAAGTGTATTCGATAGTATAATCCAGACCGGTGTCCAAATAAAATAATTCAGTGATAGTGACTACTTCGCTAAAGCTTCCTGTGCCGGAATCTCTATAAATATGATAGCTGACAACATCATCATCAGCCGGTGCCTCCCAACTGATATAGATCTGACCATCTCCAGAGAGATTGGCATTATAAGCCAGGTTTAAAGGGGCTCCCGGGGCTGTTGTGTCATCTTCTTCAGGGTCGCTGCAAGTCCACATGAACAATCCCAGCAGTATTGATAAAAGGATAACCAGGTAACGTTTTGTCATAATTGTCTCCATTTAATTGGTTCGGTTAATTTAAGAACGATAGGTAAAAATCAAGCGCAATTAAATTTAGTAGAGACACAATGCATTGTGTCTCTACGCCGTGAAATCATAGTCAGTATTGACGAAACCGCAAAAAGTATCTGAGAATTCATAAAATGTACCCTAAAACCATTAAATACAACCACATATAGTGAATATGCCTAAATCCTTATATATCAACACTTTGCGTCATTTCGACAGGCTCAATGCAACGCTCTGCGCGCTCGCGAGAGGGACTTTTTGCGAGGGCGTCAGTATTGATTTTGCAAAGGAACTTTACCCAGGCCGCCGGGGCGATCCAGGACATAGTGGGGGAGGGCATACCCGGGGATCTCGCCCTGTAGTTTTTTGAGGAGGGCTAGTCCTCGTTGAATTGGAACACGCAGATGAGCGGTTCCCAGAACCAGATCAGCCTGATGGAGGTAGTAGGGTTTGACTTTGATCTCCAGCAGACCCATAAAGAGCTTCCGAAGCGTTGCAACTGAATCATTCACGCCGCGTAACAGGACGCTTTGGTTGAGAAAGGGGATTCCTATCTGAATCCAGGTGTGGATGTACTCTCGGGAGGTTTCGGTGATCTCATGGGGATGATTGAAATGCGCAGATATCCACACCGGCTTATTGAGATCAGCAATGAATTTTCCAAGTTCCGGTGTAAGCCTGAAGGGATTGGCTACTGGCAGGCGAGTATGGATGCGGATCAGACGCAGGTGTTTGATTCCTGCCAATCTTGCAAGGATCGATTCTAAAGCACGATCACCTAAGGTGAGCGGGTCGCCGCCGGTGAGGATGACCTCCTCGATCTCGGTGTGTGTTTCTATGTAATTGTAAGCCTCTTGTAGATCTTCCTCACTAGAGGTGTGGGCAGTGTTGCCCACCAAGCGCTTCCGGAAACAGAAACGACAATAGACTGCGCATTGGGTCGTTGGCAACAGTAGAACCCGATTGGGATAGCGATGAATGAGGGCTGCCAATGGCCTCGACCCGCGGAGGGGCTTTTCGTCGCCAATGGGATCGTCCAGTTCATCAGGATGGATCTGCAGTTCAAGAGGATCTGGTATGATCTGGCGGTAGATCGGATCTGAATCATTGAACTCTCGGATCAGACTGAAATAGTAGGGGGTGACGCCCATCCGGTAATTCGTGATCAATTCATTGAATTGTTCAGGGTTGAATGCCGGGGAATGACCTGAGGTAGATATCCAATTATTTAGAGTATGAATATCCTTACAGGAATGGGCCTGCTGCCATTGCCAGTTGGTCCATTTTGGATCAGCAGGGTCAAAATTCATATATTAGAATTTCGTTAACCGAGTTGTAGAGACGCAATGCATTGCGTCTCTACTATGATTGTGAATCGTTTATTATTCTTCGATCGCATCTGCCAGATATTGGGCAATATCCCTGCTTTTGGTGGATGTATCCAGGTCTTCAGCCATGATCCCATCGTTGATCATGGTGGCACAGAAAGGACAGGCTGTGGCAACCTCATCCGGTTTGACCGCCTTAACATCCTCCATACGCTCAACATTGATCGTCTTTTCGCCCAGGGTCTCCTCCAGCCACATACGACCGCCACCGGCACCGCAACATAAGCCTTCAGCTCCAGAGCGTGGAAGTTCTTCCATGCTAACACCAGGTATGGCGCCCAGTACATCCCGGGGAGCATCATAAATATCATTGTGTCGGCCTAAATAGCAGGAATCATGGTAGCTTATCTTGGCATTGTTCTGCTTTGCAGGGGTCAATCTACCTTGCTTAACCAGGTCGTCCAGGAATTCTGTATGATGGATAACCTCATAGTTCTTACCAAGGGCCTGATAGTCATTCTTGAGAGCATTCAAACAGTGAGGGCACTGGGTGATAATCTTCTTAACCTTATAATTATCAAAGGTATCGATGTTTTGTTGGGCCAGCATTTGAAACAAATACTCATTACCCAGTCGGCGGGCGGAATCACCTGTACAGGTCTCTTCCGTCCCCAGTATGGCATAATCAATACCAGCTTTGTTCAGTAGCTTGACCATGGCCTTTGAGACCTCCTGGCCGCGGGCATCGTAAGCACCGGCACAGCCGACCCAATAAAGATATTCAGCTTCTCTCTTGTCACGCATGAGGGGTACAGGCAGATCCCCTATCCACTTTTCACGATCCTGACCTGATTGTCCCCAGGGATTACCATTGACTTCCAGGTTTTTAAAAGTGGTGACAGCTTCTTTCGGAAACTTACTTTCCATCATGACCAGATCCTGTCGGACACGCAGAATATCGACCATGGGTTCGTTGGCTACTGGGCATACTTCCACACAATAACCGCAACTGGTACAAGACCAGATCGCATCTTCAGTTAGCATCCATTCTGCCAGGCGATCTTTGGATTCTTCACCACTGGCCAGCTCATTAATGTGATCCCGAATGTAATAGCGCTTGTTGACTTCTATTGCTGCAGGTGAAAGTGGTTTCCCCGTGATATAAGCCGGGCAGGCATCCTGACAGCGATTACACATGATACAAGCATAGGCATCCAAAATACCTTTCTGGGGAAGATGCTCCAGCAGGGCTGCACCATATTGCTCCAGCGACTCGTCTTCAAAATCAATTGATTCGAATGAAGCTGCTGTCATGGACTGGTCCCTGATCATATGATTCAATGGTCCCATAAATAGATGGGCGTGTTTGGTTGTGGGAAAGTAGGGGATGAAGGCCAGGATCAAGCCAATGGCCAGCCACCATGCAAAATGTTCAGCAACAACAAGTGTTTCAAGGCTCATACCCTGCCAAGCAAGTGACAATGCAGAAGCCGCCGGTTGATAAACATCAGCCTGGACTTGAGCCAATTCGAAAGAGGCTCCCAGGAACCGGAACCCCACATGGAAGAAGATGAAAAAGGCGACCAGGGCTGAATCCCGAAAGACACCACCTCGTGCTTTTTCATTAACCAGGATATTGTCATTAATATGTAGATCGGGATCATTCTGAATGAAGCGTCTCATTAGAAAATAGGTTACTCCCGCCATAACAATCAAACTGAATATATCCACAAATAGGCGATAAAAACCACCCAACATGGAATCAGGCAGGAGATGAAAACCCGGGATCAAGCCGTAAAGAATATCGAAAAAATTTACCAGCATGTAGAGAATGAAACCCCAGGCTACACCAGTATGTATTACGGTAACAAACAGTCGCGTTTTAAATAGAGGTGTTCCCAGGAAAGCTAAAATACCGCTGGGGATATTTTTGAACATCACCAACCAATCGATGGGCTTGGAACCGCGTGAAATGATCTTGAACATGTTACCGAATGTGATCCGGGTGGCTCCCAATGAGCCAAGTAAGACCAGTAAAAAGATTGCTTTTTCCCAACCTGTGAGCATAAGAATTACCCTCCGTAGTGCCAGCCAGTCTCAGAAAGACACATGGCTTGCTCTTCTTCTTTATTGATACCAGTATCGATGATTTGGGATATGATCACATGATGATCGCCTTCTTCGATAATGGTTTTGACCTGACACGCGAGCCACGCAGGGCTGGCATCCATGATTGCACCACCTGTTTCGTGCGGTGAAGCTGGGAATCCACCAAATTTTCCACCATCCCAGATGCCGGGTTTAAAAAAGGCACCGGCCAACCCTTTGTCACCTTTGTTTACCAGGCTTATCAGCAGGCTTTTATTGGAGCTGATAGCAGCGTATAAACGACTATCTGCTTTAACAGCCATGGTCACCAGTGGTGGATCGAAACTGGACTGGGTGAACCAGGTAACCGTGGCTCCCACTGTCTCATTACCGACACCTGATGATACGATGGCGACGTTATGATGAAGTAATCTTAAAGTATGCTTTTTTGCAGCTAAGTTGAACGGCATAATGAGGTTCCTTATATCAAATTCAGGACTAATCCAGCAGATCGATGACGTCAATTCCACAGCAATATGATTCGCAGTTTACACGCTGGAAAACAGGATAGACCACTTTTTTTCGAGCACTCTTCTCTATGCAAATATTACACCGAAAGAACAGGGATATCAGATACCTGAGAAAATTGGTCGTAGATAGGGGAGAACAGCTATGAGGGGCAAGTGATCTTAGTTTGATAAGTTTTGAGCGATGATAAATGCCTGTGTCAGTGTATCAGTATCTTCATCACGTAAGGCGTGTATTTGACCTTGCAGTCCGAGGTGCCAGTTCTTTTCAGGCCATTTCCTGAAGTGCAGCAGTTTTTTTGAAAAATTCGACATGTCGAACCAGTCGTTCTTATCCAGAATGATCCGCGGATCTATCTCGAAACGCCAGGGATAACATTCCTCGGGGTTCTTGCCCAAATTGACCCAAATCTGGGCAGAACCTTCCATGACAAAGGATTTAACAGCAACCATGCTGACCAGTTTCTGCACACCGGTAACATAGTAGAAAAATAGGTCATCCGGCTCGATCTGCAGCGCTTTTTTTCGATGACGTTTCTTCAGTCCCTGCTGTGTGAAGCCCAGTCGTGATGTAATATCAAGGTTTTGCTGCGATGAAATGATCAACCAGCCGGACATTAATCTGTCAGACCCACTCTGATGTTCTCAGGGTCAAAAAATGAGCCTTCAATTTCCAGGGGATGATTGGCAGCGTGATGACGCAGGATACTGAAAACAAGTGCTGTTTGATCCTGCAGGTTCAGGTGGACACAGATCTCTTCGATACTCAGGCTTTGCTCTGTATCAGATAGAAGGTCGAGGATTCGTTTTTTAGTCTCCAGGACAAAACCAGCTGCTTTTTTGCCGGCTTCAACACCGGGTTGGTGATAGGCATTGATATTGATCAGGGTTGCATAAAATCCCACTGCTCTTTCATACAGAGCGATCAGGCCACCGATGCTCTTGGGTGATAGATCAGCAATGGTGATGGTAATGGAATGGCGATCATTTTGTCGCAGAGCTGTTTGGGTTCCCTTGAAAAAACCAAAGAGATAGTCACCGCTGGTATGATTGTCATCCACGAGGATCGAATTGCCAGCACGGTCCTCCAGAACCTCGATAAAGGTCACGAAGAAATTATTCAAACCGTCACGCAGTTGTTGAACATAGGCATGTTGGTCAGTTGATCCCTTATTACCATAAACGGCAATTCCTTGTTGGATCTGTTGACCTTCCAAGTCCAGACTTTTCCCAAGGGATTCCATAATAAGCTGCTGGAGATAGCGGCTGAATAGGAGCAGGCGGTCTTTATAGGGCAGAATCACCATATCCTTGCTGCCTTTCCCGTCTCCCTGGATATACCAGACCAGGGCTAAAAGGGCTGCGGGATTATCAGTAAGTTCTTTTGATCTGGTCTGCTGATCCATGGTTTTTGCCCCTGACAGGAAAGTGTGGATATCCACTCCTGTGAGAGCTAGTGGCAATAATCCCACAGCTGACATGATGGAAGTGCGACCACCTACCCAATCCCACATGGGAAAAATGGATAACCAGTTCTCGCTCGTTGCAATTTTATAAAGCTGACTATCCTCACCTGTAATGGCAACAGCCTGCTTGGCAAAATCGAGTTTCTGTTGTTTGAACTGATGTTGGGTTTCCAGCATCCCGTTGCGGGTCTCAGCAGTTCCTCCTGATTTGGAGATAACAATGATCAGTGTTCGGGAAATTGACTCAGCCAGATTTGCGAGCGTTCGGTCAATCCCATCAGGATCAGTATTATCAAGGAAGTGGATCTGTAATCCATCATTCGTTCCAAGGGCATCAGTGATAAATTGAGGACCCAGTGCTGAACCACCGATTCCGATCACCAGAACATGGGTGAATGGTTGGCCGTGAGGTGATTGGACGGATCCACTTAAAATATTTGAAGCAAAACCGTTAATATCGGAAATAGTTTGGGTGATCTGCTCTCTGATCAAGTTGCTCGGAGCCAGGTCAGGGTTACGTAGCCAATAGTGACCGACCTGTCGGTTTTCATCTGGGTTGGCGATGGAACCACCCTCAAGTTCATCCATGGTGGCAAAGACATTATGAAATTCAGGTAACATTGAGTCGATCTGGTTTTTGGAAACACCGCTATCGCTGATATCCAGAAATAGACCCAATGACTCGTTAGAAAAAAGGTTTGTACGGTACTTTTGCCAATAGGTTGGAGTGTTCATATTCGATTATCCTTCTTGGATTATTAAGATGATCTATTCAAAGCCAATATATCAGAAGGGGCAAAGCGGGTGAAGCATAATCTTGAACAATATTTGGCGAAATGTCAGCTGATATTTCGGCGGAATTTAGACCCACGATCCCATCGATATTAAACTGGTCATGGATAGCCGTAAGAATCTATAGTTCTCATAGCGCGGAGAGTAAGCTCTTTTTACATGAAGGCGCATAATGGCTCAACTCCACTTAGTGTCTTAGTGCCTTGGTGGCTATTTCTGACAATATGTATTCGACTAACATGGGCCGCTTTAATAACCTGCATTATTCATGAATTATTGCCACGAAGACACTAAGTCACGAAAAGTATTAAAGTTATGAACAAGGTCATTTTAAACAGTATTATTTACATCTGTGAGTGATAATTTTTGATAAGCATATATTTTATTAAACTTTGTGTCTTGGTGACTTAGTGGCTATGAATTATTCAGGATAAGTGGCTCTGTCTCAAAGCATGACAAGATAGATTTTGTAAGGTAGATCGATGAAATATTTATGGAGTGATAACACTAAAATTTCAATTTAAAATGAATATCCCCCCATAGTTTTCACTGATGAGGGGACGTTAGCGAATGTTGGATCTTCGTGAAAGGACCATCTCACAGACCCTGTTTGACCGGCATGAACCAGCTGACAGGTATGTAAATATCCGATTACAAACTATATCTGCCAATAAGCATAATATGATATAAGCATCTAATAATAATAATGTGCTTCGGCTTCTGTCAAAGTCTTGCAAGTATCTGCAATGGCGAATTGAAAAGTGGATCTATGATAAAATGAAGTGGTCCGTTTATTTCTGGGGAAATGAACAGGTCATGGAAAGCGAAAATAAAAATCTGGATCGTAGAAAATACTAAATGTGGTAAAAAATGGGACCTTAACAAGAGTATGGGGCAAGATATAGTTGTTTGAGAAATTGGGGATTGAAGTATAAAAACATCTGAAGAAAACACGATTGTGGTCAAAATGGGACGACGAAGCACATGAATAATGATGATCGACTGCAGGCGGGTATTTTTGTAGCAGACCAAGAAAAGCACGCAGAAATGTATTTATTGATATACATGTGTATATTAAGAGATATATAAAGCAGGCATAATTATCCCAGTAAAAATTAGGATTACAACTTTGCAGAAAGAGAGTGGCCTGAGTTTTAGCGCAGTGCCTCGAAAGGGAAATTGCTGAAGAATCAGCAGGATGATATTCGATAAAATTGATAGCATTAAGCTGTCCCTGAATCAAAAGTGAGTGGTGTTGATTCCTCCGCAGAAGTGTTAAATTTTCAGAAAAAATGATATTAAAAATATTGGAATAATTTCATCGGGGTGGCGGAAAACCAGAAACGAAATGGGGCTGGTATTCTTGGTTAGATCCAGTTGCACTTAGACCCTGAAAACGGGCTTGCAAAACCAGTTGTAATAATAATATTCAAATACAGATGAAGGGTGTCAAGATTACCTGACAACCCATTTAGCTACCTCGCATCATGTAGAGCACTAAGCGCAGGATAACAGCAGTAGAAACAAAGACTAAGGTGGTGCAAAATGCATTGGCACAACCTTTGACTAATATATGGTGAATATATGAAAAGAATTTATAGAACATATCAGAACCAAATCAACACCGAGAGTAATCTGCTATTGCCAGTGATTATCGGTGTTGGAATCACCAATGAAAAATTATTGCACAAAGGGTCTTTTTCGGAGGATCCTTTTGTAACTTGTGAAGCGATCCCGTATCAAATCCTTGCTATGGGTAATACACAAAATATTAAGAACTCAAATGTGACATTTGTCACAGGAAAATCTCCCAAAGAACGTAACCAAAAAGCTGCCCGAAATCTGGGTGCAGAGCTAGATAAGATCCGGCTCAAAGGAAAGAGGTGAAATAAATGACGAGAGGTGCATTCGTTAATATTTCAAGAATCGCAATGATTGTCATCGTCAGCATTTCTGTTGTCGTTGCACAGGGAACTCCGAAGCTGAACATCCAAATTACGGACTCCAAGGTTAATCTTAGCAGTGCCGAAAAAATGGATGGATCCACCGTCAGTTATGGCCCCGGTGATACATTGCGTTATAGCATTGTCGCTTCAAATATTGGTGATGGATTAATGACCAGTACAGAGGTTGTGGATCCAATACCAGATGGTGTGACCTATGTCGCTGAGAGTGCTCTTGGTGAAGATGCGGAGATCAGTTTCTCTATCAACCAGGGGAGTACCTATATGTCCTGGCCGCCTTATTACACCGTGAGAAACTCCAAAGGTATCCTGGTCAAGCGTAAAGCTTCTCCGGATATGGTTAGCCATATTAAATGGGCCCTGACCCGCGACCTCAAACCTGAGGAAGCATCCGCTTTAGAATTTATGGTTGTGGTGAGCAAATGAATCTCGCCAATTATGATATCAATACTCCCGCTATGGGAATAGAAAATATGAAACAAACACAGAAGCAAATAAAAGGAGGGTTTAAAATGAAACCTACACGCTTCTTAACCATTGCGCTGATCCTTATTGGACTGGTGTCAATGTTGAACGCAGCAGGAACCCCTGCTGGTACAACAATCTCGAACCAGGCATTGGGAGCTTATGACGATGCAAATGGTAATGAGATTGCCGGCTCAACTGAAGGATATCTTGAGTCAAATACAGTTACCACTGAGGTAAGTCAGGTTGCTGGTGCAGCGCTGGGAAATGACCAGGACTTAAATGTCTCAGCCATGTCTCATGTGCTCTACGATGTGATCTTTACCAATACTGGTAACGGTGAAGACACCTTCTCCTTAGCATTGGGGAATATCACAGGTGGACAGGCAGATACCTACACCTACGAGATCTATTCGGATTTAAACAACGATGGTGCCATCAATGGTGCTGATGGAATCGTAAGTACTACAGGTGCTATAGCAGCAGATGCTTCCTATAATCTGCTGATCAAAGTTGCTGACACTACCGCAGCCGGTGCACCTGAGGGTGATGAAACTGCAGTTACCCTAACCGCAGTTTCTGGCTTTGACTCCGATTCAACTGATGCTGTTGTGCTGACAACCACTGTTCAGGCAGCGACTGTCACAGCTGAAATTACAGCTCATCATGATGGCAATCCTCAACCTGGTGACGTGATCACTTACGATATCTGTATCACGAACAACGGAACTGCAACTGCCTATAACCTGATCTTCACCAATCTGATTCCTACGAATACAACCTATTCAACTGGAACAATCAGAGAAGGAACAGGTGGTTGGACTTCGGGTACCGGGATCACAGATGCCTCAGATTCACCAACAGACGAAGGTGATTTTAACATCACAACTCCCAATACCATCACCGTGGATTTTGGAGATCTAGCCGGTGGTGGAAATATCTGTGTTTACTACAAAGTAACCATCGATGCAGGCATTCCTGAAGGTGATCCTATCACCAATGAGCCTGAGATCAATTTTGAGAACGAAGGTGGAACTCCTTATCCGCCAGTTGATCCAGAAAATGGTGCTGGTGGTGGTGGCGATATTGTTATCTCCGAAAGTTTTGGCGTTGATATTGCCTTTATCGGTGCGGTTGGCGAGGATTCCTTCACTGGCGATCCCGGTGACTCACTATTCTACCCCTTCACCGTAGAGAATCTGGGAAATGGTACTGACAACTTCAATTTGTCTGCCGCTTCTGACTATGTAGTCTGGACCTATTTTCTTGATAGTAATGATGATGGTGAACTTTCAGCGGCTGAATTGGCTGTTGGTGCAATTACTTCAACTGGCGATCTGGATCAGAATGAGGTTGGTAACTATGTAGCTGTTGGTGTGATTCCAGCCGGGACTCCCGATACTGATACAGATGCAACCACCTTCACCGCTACCTCACAGGGTGATGGCAGTGAGACAGATACAGACACTGCCGATGCAACCTGTACTGCTCCAGTACTGACCCTGGTCAAGAGCGTTTTACCCCCCGGTAATCAGCCTCCAGGAACCGTACTGACCTATACTGTCACGGTTGCCAATGGCGGCACAGGAACAGCCAGTACAGTGGTTGTATCTGATGCCATTCCAACCAATACGACCTACGTTGCCGAAAGTATGGTTATCGATGCTGATGACACCATTACTGATAGTGCTGGCGATAGTGACGGTGGTAAACTGTCTGGCGGTTCTGTTGTCTTCGAGTTCTCCACATTGGATGAAACTGGTGGCACAACAGACGAACATGTACTAAAATTCCAAGTAACCATCGACTAAGGATCTGTCAGGTTACTAGTGATTATTAGGTTTATAACCCTCCACACGATTCCCGTGAGCGGTAGATGAGACGATTTCTCGCCTTGATCTCCCTCATGGGAGCCGTGGTTTTTGGTCAGGTTCCAGTTGGTACCGAGATCACGAATGTCGCGCTGTCATCCTATCAGGATGCCAACGAAGCGACCTACGTGGACGAATCCAATCCGATCACAACGATCGTATCGGAAGGGTACCTTCTGGACATTGCCAAAATTGCAAGTGCCAATGTTGCGGCACCTGGCGAGAGTTTGACCTATACGATCACTGTTTCAAATACGGGTAACATTTCCCCTGATCCATTTACAATCACAGATACACTTAGCAGTGGTTTTGGTATTATTTCAAGTACACCCGCTGCTGAGATCTCCGGTCAAATCATCGTTTGGAATGTGGCAGGTATTGCTGCAGGTCAGACTCTGGAATTTGAACTGGAAATACTGGTGGATGCAAACTTTCCTGCTGATGAGGTGATCTCAAATATCGCCTGGTTGGCAGTTCAGGATGGTTTAGAGCTTTCCAGTAACTCTGCGGATGTAACCATCGGTGTCTTGTCAGACCTCACAATAACGAAGATGGTTAGCGAAGAGATCTCCAGCATTGGAGATACGGTTCACTATACCATTGATATCTATAACACCGGTAACATTCCTTCAACTGGTACTGTTGTATCAGATATATTGGCGGAACATGTGACTTTTGCTGGTGCTTCCCAGAATGGGGTGCTATCAGACGGTGTCGTGACCTGGTCTTTAGCTGATCTGGCAGTGGGAGACACAACTAGTCTTACACTGGATGTGATCATTGGTGAGACCATGCCTGCAAATGCAGATCTGGTTAATACCGTAACTGTCGAGAATGAGTTGGGTGCTTCAGCTGAAGCCTCAGCAAATTCAATGGCAAATCCCTGGATTCAAACCATTGTGAAATGGGCTGAGGATCTGGAGTATGGTTTTGAAGATACGATTGAGTTTGTCATCACAATTGACAATATCACATCAGATCCAGTTCACGCTATTAGTGTCCTGGATACGCTTCCAGCCCCACTTCAGTTCGTCTCTGCTTCACACGGTGGTGTCTTTGAAGACGGCATCATCAGTTGGAACCTGGGTACTCTGAATGCTGGAAATGTTATCAATCTGAATGTCATCACCACGGTTGGTTCTCTATTGGAGGCCAGACCGGAGATCACGAATAGAGCCTGGATAACTACTGTCAATGCTGGTAGTAGTTACAGTGATCACATTGTATCACTGGCTGCTTTCCCTGAATTACTTATGGATAAGCTGGCTCAAACAAGTGTTTTAGCAGGGGATTCACTGATTTACACATTCATCATGAGTAATATCGGAAACTCCATGGCCCACGATGTGGTTCTGAGAGATACACTCTCCTCGCACTTGGTCTATAGCTCTTCAACTCGTGATTTTGAATATGATGAGGCTTCACATAGTATTGTCTGGAATCTAGGCGAGCTAGCTTCAAATGGTACGGATACACTAAGACTGAGTACCTATGTTGCCTATCCGATCATCGACCAAACGGTTCTGGAAAACACTGCTTATCTATCATGTATAGAAGGGAGTAGTGTTGAATCAACAGTCATTACCGAGGTCCACTCCGCTCCAGGTCTTAAAATGGAGATCAGTGGAATCAACACGGTCATGGCAGGCGATACCATTGTCTATCAGATCGATTATCTGAATAACGGGACAGAGATTGCAACCGGTGTAGTACTACAGGATACGATCTCAACTCTGGTTGAATATCTTGAGGCAACAACCACACACACTTACGATGATGGAACGGGAATCATTCGTTGGGACCTGGAAGATCTGGCTCCTGGTGACTCAGGTTTTGTTAACATCACCGTTCGAGTGAGAGACGAGAGCAACTACATCGCTCAGATCTTTAATGGCGCTTTACTAACCTGTATTCAGGAAGCCGAAGAAGTGGCACAACACATTGCCGTTATTCGGGCTCCAATAATGAATATAAACCTCATCGGTGATACAACTTTCATTCTTGCCGGTGATATGATCCGTTATGACCTGTCTTTTAATAATACAGGAGATACAACCGCTACTAATGTCGTGGTTGTCGATTCACTACCCCGGGACCTTACATTTCTGAGTGCCACAAATAATGGTGTCTATGACTCAACCAGTCATTCCATCACCTGGTTTGTAGGTGATCTTGAACCTGTACAATTGGCTACTGTCAATGCGGCGAGTGCTCATGGACCAGCTGCTGTACGTCTGGATCAACGTTCCAACATTAGTGAGCTTGATACATCCTACATAGTAGATGTTCGGGTTAACTATCCTTTACCCAACGGAATGGAATTACCTAATACTGCTTATATCTATTCAGATGAGAATCTGCAGGCAAGTGCAACCTGGTTAGCTATTGTTGAAGCCAGCCCGGAATTTGTGTTTACCAAAACAGCAGACATCGAAGTATTTCCCGGTGATACCATTCACTATCAGCTGGATTATGCTAATTATGGTACGGACCATGCTAGTGGTGTGAGTATTCTGGATACGCTCGATTCACGGGTGGTTTTCTTGAATGCTACAGGAGATTACAGCTACGACGTAGCCTCCCATTCACTATCCTGGGATATTGGTGCTCTAAATGTTGAAGATGCCGGTAGTTTTCAGATCACAACCACAGTTGATGGTTTTCTGGAACATGGTGCCATGGTAGGTAATCGTGCCTGGCTTGTCTCCAACGAGGTAGAAGCTATTCCAGCCGAAGCGACAACAGCCAATATTCTACCTCTATCTGTTGTACTTGATGCGCAACCCAGAGTCATTCTTGGTAATGGCGCATCAACCTCAACCCTGGCTGCCCATGTGTATTCATTCCTGGGCAATCCAGTACCGGATGGGATCAATGTCAATTTTTACACTGACCACGGAACCATTCCGGATTCTGTTTTTAATGCACCTACCGTAGATGGTGTTGCTTTCAGCACCCTGGTCTCTGATACTGTTATTTTTGAGGCCGTTATATCCACACCCTACGCTAGAGCACTATATTCAGAAACTGAATACGCTTCCGATACCACCCAGGTTATCTTTATGATCGGTGCCTTTGATGGAACGATCTATAATTATGAAGGTATTCCACAGGAAGATGTCAGAGTTGAATTAAGAAGTGCTGCCACTGGTATCATTGCCGGCTATGACAGTACAAATGCATCAGGCTATTACCTGATCCCCATCTATCAGGACGATCTATACCAGATCATCTATACCCTGACAGGGGATGACGGAGTACCCTATGAAACGGTTCAAGAGATCACCATTGAAACTCCCCATGAGGGATCTTTGGTCACTAACCTCAATTCTGTCTCCGGTTGGATCTATGATGAGATCACCGGCGAGATCATTCCCGAGGATAGTATCCTGGTAATCGTTAACGGCACGCCAGACAGTACCGAAACTCTTGGTAAAATGGCTGGTGGTGAGTTCTGCGACTCTACCTTGACCGATACAACAGGGAGGTTCTTCTTTACGAACCTTCAACCTGGTGAGTATACCGTTCAAGTTGTGTACAATGGAATCAGCTCATACAGCGACGGTGCCATTGATGTGAACTTGAGCCAACCCGGTCTTTACGTGGTCAATGCCAATATTACTCTTAGAGAATCACCATTCTACATTTACAAGACTGTGGATCAGATCGAAGCCGCAGTAGGTGACACCCTTCATTATCGTATCAATATGGGAACTCAAGAAGGGGTAACATTTACTGATTCTGTCTATATCACAGATTTTCTCCCCGCTGGTCTGGATCTCATTGAAACATCGATTCTGACCGATGCCAATACCCATTATAATGGTCTGGATGTAATTACTAATCAGATACGCTTCAGCAGAAGTGATATTCAGGTTGGTGATTCATTACAGATAGATTTTGATGCCAGGATCACCATCGATGCCGGTTTGGGTTGGATTGAAAATAGAGTTCTGATCGCCAGTGCTGTCGACAGTACCTGGAGTGATCGGAATCCACTATCTTCAGCAAAGACCAAAATCATATTCCCATTCCTGAAAGTCACAAAACAGAGCAATCGTCGTGTGATCGAGATCGGGGATGTGATCACGTACACCGTGAAAATCACGAATACCAGTACGGATGATATTGTCCATGACTTTATTATTGAAGATGTGCTGCCCTACGGCTTCAAATATCGTAAGAATACGACCTATTGGAATGCAACCAAGCTGTCTGATCCAACTATTCAAGAAGCCGTTGGTAAACGTCTATCCATGACTTGGGCCATTAACGACACACTGCAGCCCGGTGATACCTATATCATGAAATATCGGATTATCGCCGGTATGATCAGTCAAGAAGGTGTCAATACCAATGAAGTTATGGCTCGCGGTCATACCTTGCTCGGATTTCCAGTGATCTCAAATCTGGCAACAGCCGATGTCATCCTGAAACCCGGTCTGTTCAGTGACCGTGGTTTGATCATCGGAAAAGTCTACTACGACCTGAATGGCAATCGGATTCATGATGAAAATGAAGCAACCGTTAAAAATGTTGAACTGATCATGGAAAATGGTGCCCGGATTCTCACCGATGAATATGGTAAATACAGTGTGCCTGATGTGGCCGCTGGCATACATGTTATTCGAGTCAATGAAAATACCCTGCCGGATCTTTCTGAAATAATTCTGGATTCACCAGATTACCTGGGTGATACTCAAAGTAAACTGGTTCGCGTAGCCGCTGCCGGTATTGCAAAAACCAATTTTGCCTTGCGTGAGATCGCGACTCCAGGAATTGTAACCGGTACCGTTTTCTACGATATGAACGGCAATGGGGTGCGGGATCCTGATGAAGATGTTCAGCCTGGTGTAATGCTTATCCTGAGTGATTCCACCCTGGTTATGACTGATAGTACAGGACAATTCTTATTTGCCAAAACTCCGCTGGGTGATCTCCATCTCAGCGTTGATGAAAGCAGCCTGCCTTCTTATGGATCGCTTTTTGTACCGGATAGCTCAGTTGATTCTACTGGCTTATCCGCAAATATATGGAATATGACCCTTTTCTCTGGTGACAGTGTCAACCAGGATATTCCACTCCAAAAACTTGAGCTCTTCAGTGTCCTCAGCAAAGAAGCCACTCTCGAGATGAAAACTAAGATGCTCACAGAAGAATTTAGACTACTGGTCTATAAGCCATGGAGCATGCTGATCCGGGTCGGTTTTAGATCGGGTTCCGCCACCTTGCAAAGTGAGATCTTTGGAGAGCTGAAAAATATTGGCGACTTGATGAAGTGGCAGAAACAGATCAACCTGGACATCAACGGTCATACTGATAATGTACCATTGGCAAGCAGCGTCACCTTTGCTGACAACCAGGCTCTTTCTGAAGCCAGGGCTGAGGCAATCAGAACCTACCTGATCAATACCATGGGCATCAGTTCCGATCGGATCAAAGCCTTTGGTCATGGTGATACTTTAGAAATGGAAGACAATAATACTTCTGAAGGTCGCGCCCTGAACCGCCGCGTTGAGATGGTTTTCTACAATGCGTCCGAAGAAGATTCAGAATTCAACCAGCTTGAATTTATGTATAATATTGATTATACCGGTGAGGTTTCAGTTAGCGATGTTCGCTTCCATCAGTCATTACCACCCGGATTTATATACAAGACGGGTACTGCCCTGCTTGATTCAACCCATCTTGAGCCGATTTTACATGCCAGTGAGTCAGATGTGTGGAGTTTTGGAAACTGGAATGCCGCAAAACATACTGCCTTTGATATGGCTATGAAACCGGATGATTATGAGAAGGTTCAGAATAGTGGTATTGTATCAGCTTATCTTGACCTGGTTGATTCAGATGGAAATGTCATCGTAACAGATACACTCGAAACCCGGATATCCACCCTGGTCGAAACGCTTTCATTTAACATGATCCTTGAGGGAACTCAGTTTGATGTTGGATCAGCCGATCTGAAACCATCAGCCTATCCAAGTCTCAGGAAAATGGGTAAATTCCTGGCCTGGCAACCGGATATTGAAGTTGTTATCGAAGGCTTCACCGATAGTCGAGGTAGTCTTGAATTCAATATGCTGCTGTCTGATTGGCGTGCCATCAGTGTGAAGAATTTCCTGGTCGAGAACTATAATGTGAATCCTGATAATATTCATACCCACGGATTGGGTCCCCATTATCCAATCGGCGACAATGAGACCTGGTTAGGTCGAGCTGCCAATCGTCGAGTTGAAGTACTGGTGAATGCAGAAGTCGGCGAAGCTGCGCTGCTGGAACTTGATGTGATCAAGAAATCTTTGAAACGAACCATAGCTATTCCAGTTGATCCGCTGGAAACCATGAATCCTGATTCAGCACTTTCGATCCCGGCAGGACAGGCTTCAACCGTTCTGATGAACATGAGCTTCCCAGCTTTTCCAGGGGCAGATTCCATGGCAATTACGCTGGAACTACCCAATGATCTGGAGTATGTTGATGTTGCCGGTACCATGAAGTCATGGGGTCATGTGATCGAAGTTGACGCGTTGGAAACAGTACCATCGGTTCATATCAATGCACCCCAAGGAGTTACCGGGATCAGGGATCTTTTTCTAAGCGTACAGCTCTTTAAGAATGGTGTTCCGCTGTCCAGCATTATTGAGAGAGTATTGAAAGTAAATATTGAAGATGTGGATGCACTCCAAACT
>JAYEKW010000009.1 GCA_034716895.1 Candidatus Neomarinimicrobiota bacterium | reverse complement strand
TATCGAGGTATACCAAGTTGTCCTGAGTTCTACCATCCAGGTTAAAATCTGGAAATACAACTATCTGATCATAGCCTTCCTGGTGATGTGTTGAAAAGTCAAAGGTGAGTTCTTCCCATTCATTAATAAGGGTATTCGCAACTTTTATTTCCGGCATGGCCCAACCATCAGGTTTCGCCAGTTTTATCCCAACATCACTGATCACAGTTTTGTAGACCATTATTTTGATGGTACTATTCGTAGCATCTAGATTGAATGTCCCAATATCTGCGCCATGTGTCGATTCAAAACCGGCCCAGGGTTGTCCAGCTACCAGGGCAGTGAACTCAGCAACTGTTGCTGAGGTATTGATACCCTCGGCATGAGGATTAGCTATAATGGCAGGCGGATCGTTGGCCCCGTTCTCGAAAGTAGACCAGCCCCAATCTGCTCCGAAGCCTTCTGCTTCAAAATCAATCGGAGCATTAGGTCCGGTAACTACTTCTTCTTCTGCATAAAAATACATATTATCCAGATAAACATCCCCATTGCCAACATATTTCAGCTGGAAGACATCACCAAGGGTCATACCCTGATCTGTATATGCTGTCAGAGGTATATCTACACTCACCCACTCATCATTGATTACTGTGCATGCATAGGTGCGTTCGCCAGTCGTCTGACTAATCAGAGATACTTCAAGAGCTGTGGAGTTTGCACTCCAGAAATCTACATGCAGATATCCCATTGCAGAAACATCCTGGGGACTTCCCAGCTCGATTCCCTGGTAATCCAAACCACTGTAAAGCAACGTATTATTGCCATCAATCTGGACTTCTGTTATTACTGTGGTCTGACCCCAACCTGGATTAAAATTTGTTCCAGCAATATCTGTATAGGCATCACTGTAAACTGAAACAACATCAACCTCAGGTACTGTAGGTGCAGGTGCTGCAACTGTAGGTACGAGGTCTTCTTCGGGAGCATCTCCGTGGAAGAAATAATTATCCAGGTAAACATCTCCGTTACCTTCAAACTTGAGTTGGTGAATATCAGCGAGATTCAGACCAAGATCAGCAAAATGGGATAAGGGTACGTCAACACTGACCCATTCGTTGTTGGTAACTGTGAAATTATAGAGACGTTCGCCTGTGGTCTGGCTAATCAGCGATAGACCAAGAGCAGTTGAATTCGTACTCCAGAAATCAACATGGAAGTAACCGAATGTGGATACATCTACTGGGCCAGCAAAAACAGTACCCTGATAGTTTAAACCAGCATATAACAGCGTGTTGTTTCCATCAACCTGGACTTCTGAGAAAACGGTTGCCTGGCCCCAACCTGGGTTGAAGTCTGTACCGGCTACATCTGTATAGGCATCGCTGTAGATTGAAACAACTTCTGCCTCTGGTACTGTAGGTGTAGGTGCTGCTACTGTGGGTACCGGATCTTCAGCTGGAGCATCTCCATGAAAAAACATGTTGTCCAGATAGATATCACCATTGCCATCATACTTAAGCTGATGGATATCAGCGATAGTCATTCCTTGATCTGTGAATGCAGTTAATGGTATATCAACACTCACCCATTCGTCATTGGTAATCGTAAACGCAAAACTACGTTCACCAGTCGTTTGACTGATCAAAAACAATGATAAAGCAGTAGAGTTTGTGCTCCAGAAATCAACATGCAGATAACCCATTGTGGAAACATCCTGGGGGCTTCCCAGAACGATTCCCTGATAGTTCAGACCGGTGTAGAGCAATGTATTATTACCATCAATCTGCACTTCAGTAACTACCGTGGCTTGACCCCAACCTGGATAAAAATCTGTTCCAGCAATATCAGTATAGGCATCACTGTAGATCGAGATAACTTCCGCTTCAGGAATTGTTGGTGTGGGTGCTGCTACTGTGGGTACCGGATCTTCCGAAATGATTTGCTCTGAGAAGGTAATATTGTCGAAATAAATAATATTATCCTGGTCTCTTGGGGCAAAATCAGGAAAAATTACGAGTTTATTATACGTATTCCCTATTTGACCTGAAAAGTCATAGGTTAATTCTTCCCAGGCACTGGTCACCGTATTGGCCACATTGATCTCTACCGGTGCACTGGCACCTTCGAATTTTAATCTAAAATCGCTGAGAACAGTTTTATACACTGCTATTGTGACAGTACTGTTTGTGGCATCAAAGGTAAATTCACCGATGTCAAGATTTTCACACCCAGCCCAGTCCATACCCGCATCCAGGGCAGTGAATTCAGCCACAGTGGCTGAGGTATTGCTACCCGTAGCATCAGGATTGGCAATGATCGCCACTGGCGGATTGGTACCATTTTCAAACACGGTCCAGGTCCAGTCAGCTCCATAGCCACCGGCTTCGAAATCAATAGGTGCGATTTGGCCAAAAACCATGCCTCCCATTGATAACAAACAAATAAGGACCACAAAATTAGTCATTTTTGATTTCATGATTTCTCCAATTTGGTTAATCGTTTTGATGTAATTTTCTCCAAAATATTCAAGTATTGATAGTACATTCTTTTCCCCTGAGATTCGAAATTAGCAGTTTACCCTGGTCAATTTGCAGTGGTTGTTTTGAGCTTTAAACTGTTGGCTCCAGATAATTCTTAAGTATGGACTTTGGGTGAATTTCATTGATGACACCCTAATTCTTCCACTCCATATATATGGTCGGCATAACTGTTTCCTTCAATTCCGTCAAGATTCTTGATCGGAATGCAATAATCCTGTTCTTGTCAATTCTTTAGAAATAGTATGATTAAGCCACCCGGTATTCATCTTGAATACCGGGTGATCTCTAATTCATAGTAAATGCTATTTAACAAGCACCATTTTTTTAACACTGCTCTGCTGTCCAACTGTCAATGAGTAGAAATAAGTTCCAGCGGCAAAATTATTTGCTTCAAACTGCAGTGTGTGTTCCCCGGAATTCGCTTGCCCTTCAAAAAGGCTTGCTACTTCCTGTCCGGCAACATTAAACACCTTCAGTCTTACATACTCTGGATTTTCCAAACTGAAGCGAATAGTAGTTGATGGATTAAAGGGATTTGGGAAATTCTGCTCCAGAACAAACTCAAATGGCAGTGCACCACGATCATCAATACTGGCTGGATTTGAATGGAAATAAACATTATCCACATAAACAGTATTGGGGTCACCCTCGATAACCATTTGGGCCAGGTGAGCCTGAGAAGCGAGAGCACTGAAAGATGACATTGGAATGTCAATTCTGACCCATTCTCCAGAAACTAGTGCCGGAGTCGTATAAGCGTTAAATGATACCATAGATTCCGTATCATCGCCACCAGACCAGACACCGTCTGCGCCAAAGTCAACTAACTTCACGTGGAAGGCACCAGTGCCAATTGCATCTGGGGTCCAGATATCCATATGAAATGATGTCATGGCTGTAGCATCAACAGTCTGTGATGTAAATTCGATACCGGCAAAACCAAAACTGGTATAAAGCTTTACATCATCGCCTGCGATTACAACGTCCTGGACATCGGCATTATCCCATGCAGCTGACCAGGTGTCAACAGTTACATCTGTATAAGGATTGCTGAACAGTGAAATAACGCTAGACGCATCATGTGCAGGGGTTGGTGCTGCTACTTCAGGTTCTTCGCCAGGTTCTACGCCGCCACCTTCTGAAAAGGTGATATTATCAAAATAAACTACGTTATCCTGAGTTCTTCCATTCAAATCAAAATCTGGAAAAACTACTATTTGATCATATCCATCCTGCATCTGAGATGTAAAATCGAAGGTGAGCTCTTCCCATTCATTTGTGACGGTGTTGGCAACCTTTATTTCTCCCAAGGACCAACCATCAGGTTTCACCAATTTAATTCCCACATCACTCAAAACTGTTTTGTAAACCATGATTTTGATTGTACTGTTTGCAGCAGAGATTGAATAGGTTCCAATATCCGTTCCATGCAGGGATTCACAACCAGCCCAGGGCTGGCCGGCCTGCAAAGCAGTAAACATAGCCACAGTAGCTGATGTGTTGACACCGCTGGCACTGGGATTTGCAACTATTTCAAGGGCAGGATTCGTCTCATTCTCGAAGACCGTCCAGGTCCAGTCTGCGCCATAACCACCGGCTTCAAAATCAATGGGAGCATTTTGAGCCAAGGCCACTCCCCCCATTGATAGCATACAACTCAGAACTAATAGAATAGTCATTTTTGATTTCATAATTTCTCCGTTTCGGTTAATTGTTGAATTGATAAACTGTGATTTACATGTAAATAGTATCCATTGTTCATACCTTCCTTACATCTGAGATTCATAATTGGCCAGTAATTCAAGGTCAATTTGAACTCCGATTTATTTGTTTCAGGTAGCCTTTGAAAGATGCTTTAGGTGTTCTATCCTTGTAGAATACACCCCAGTTCTTTTCGACTTCATTTGGTCCGGACTGTTCTCCCCCACCTTTCCAGGGTTCATCGAAAGCCTCAAATAGAAATGTGGTTACCTGATTCTTCTCTATCCAATTATTGAGGTCGATTAAAAAATTTTCCTGGGCACTAATACTGACTTCACCCTTGATCAAGGTGCCCTGTTCTCCCGGACCTATTTTTTTTGAATTGTAAACTGTTGCCCAACCGGTTTCACCCAGGGCTATTGTCATTTCAGGGTGCTTTGACTGAATGTCCTGGTAAACGCTATCGGTCCACTGAATTGCATGATCGAGCTGCTGGCCATTCCATAATGCGTAAGCGTGTAGGACAATAAAGTCTATCTCATTGGCAATGACCTGGCTTTCGGTTTTATTCCAGAAGTTGTAGTCATCAGCAGTGGCAACTGGAATGTCTGTACCTGCCCGAACCATTCTTATATAGTGGATTAGAGTTTCGGCTTCCATGTGATGCCAGGACCAGGATACTTGGGATTCATTACCCACGTTGATACCAACAATGAGATCAGGGAAACGATTTGCCAGTTCAATTGCTTTTTTGACTTGCTCGAGGTTGGCAGGTTGACGTTCGGGGAGTTTGGTCTCGTTTTCCAACCATACACCAAGCATTACCCTGAAAGGCAGGTTATTTTTCTTGATTACGTTCAAAATCCGCTCAGAATCGCTATCTGCCCCATAAACTCTGAAAAGATTCCAATATTGGCTGAGAATATTGAGATCTTCCAGGATCTCATCCTCACTTGCACCCTTTACTCCTGGAGCCTGACCTTCGCGATAGCAGCCATATGAAATAGCCTTCCCAATCCATCTGTCACCCAGATAGGGATTGAACTCACGCTTGACGAAGGGTGATTCTCTGTCCAAAAGTGGTTGATTTGAGATAGTGGTTGCAACCACATTTGATTCAATATGGGTTTGGCCGCTGATCTCTTCCTGTATTGTCATTGATCGATTCTGGCAGGATAGGACAACCATGCTGAGAGTGATTAGGAAAGCAAATATGGAAACTGAATGTTTCATAAGTGTCTGTTATCCCTCACTTCTGTTATTGTAATTTAATCCGTAGCCATAGGGGAAACGAGGAGCATAGCCCTGATCACCGAGATTCCAGTTCTCATCATCGTATTTCGGCCAGGAGAAGCTCAGTTTCCCCTGCATGTCATACTCTCCAAATAGAACATCTGCTACACCATGACCCTCTGATCCAGGTAACCAGGCGACCACAAAGGCAGAGGAGGCATCCAATTCCTGCTCTACGACAAGGGGACGGCCACAGATCATTACAGTAACAACTGGGATGCCCTTGGAAGTGATATTTTCTATGGTGGCAATGTCCTCAGGGTGCATTTCATGTAGATATAGATTACTTGCGTAGACTTCAGCGACCTCTGCATCGTCAATTGGAATCGGGGTGCTATTCGGGAAGGTAGAATATTCCTGCAGCAATCCTGGCACACGAATATCACCTAACATTTCTGCATAAGGCGTTTCACCAATAACTACTATAGCCACGTCGTGTTGATCTGAATTGGCTTCACTGCCATCCAGTTTTTCACTGAGAACAGCTCTTGGAGACATCGCCTGGATGCCTTCCCAGATTGATCGCCCACCTTGAATTTCTTCATTTGTGGTGGCGCCCTGCCAGTTAACTGTAAATCCCCCGCACTGATGACCCCGATTATTGGCATTTTTCCCAGCTACTAGAATCCGGGCATCTTTAGCTAGTGGGAGGAGGGCATCATCATTCTTTAGC
>JAYEKW010000008.1 GCA_034716895.1 Candidatus Neomarinimicrobiota bacterium | reverse complement strand
ACCTGTAGACGAGGATGTTAGGGATATAAGGGTATAGAGGCTGTGTGAAAACTTCATTGCGCCGGAATAATTACTTTCTAACATTAGCTTTGGTTATCTACCTATGGTGCTGTTAATAATGATACTTCCCCCAGGCTTCAGCCTGGGGGTTATAAAAATATCAAAAAGAAGGGCTTTAGCCCAACAATACTGGGCTAAAGCCCAAAGAATCAGTGGGTTATCATACCCCCCATGCTAAAGCATGGGGTAAGCGTTGTCCCTATTCTCACACAGCCTCTATACGGTAGTTGGAAGCAAAGTGGTTTGAGTTTATGATTTGTGACGTGATTCTATTAAAAGTGGATATATCTGAATCGAAATACATTCAGCTCGAAAGTTTGTAGTGAGCTTGCCTGTACTGAGCAACGTCAAAGTATCAAAATAAAACACCAGTTTCAAAACAAAATAAAACCATTGATTGACACAAAGATGATATTACTTTGAATCAGCCAAAGGAATAATTTTTGGCAAAACATTTTGACCTGCTCCATTAATTTTCACAATTCTAAAGGAGTTATTGTGAATCCGGAACTGCGCCAAAAGATTATTAAAATAATCATTGTAATTATCACGATCTATCTATTCCTGCTTAGTATTAAGTTGCTAGGACATAGTTTTAAGCTTTTCGGTAAAGAGTTTGCCGAAGCAATGCTTCAAACTACTTCAAATCCTTTTGCCGGTCTGCTAATTGGAATTGTTGCCACATCTCTTATTCAAAGTTCATCAACTACAACAGCAATAGTGGTTGGATTGGTTGCAGGTGGAGTGGTAAATCTTGAAAATGCCATACCCATTATTATGGGTGCAAATATTGGCACAACGGTAACGAATACTTTGGTTTCACTTGGCCATGTAGGTCGTAAAGCAGAGTTTAAAAGAGCGTTTGCCGCTGGCATAGTACACGATTACTACAATATTAGTGCTGTAATAGTTTTATTCCCCATCGAAATTAAATATCACATAATTCAAAAAGTCGCTATTTTTCTAAATGTGAGATTTGAGGGTGTTGGCGGGATGAAAATGTTCAACCCCTTAAAGGCTATCTTAAACCCGGTCATTCATTTTATTGACGGGCTGATAGTATCAATGCCTTTTAAAGAAATAATATTATTGATCATTTCAATTATTGGGATGTTTGCAGCACTTGCTTTTTTGATTAAGATGATCAGATCCCTGGTGGTCAATAAAATTGAGCTTATCATAAATAAATATCTCTTTAAGAATGATGCACTGGGAATGTTCTGGGGTATGATGATGACCTTTATAGTACAAAGCAGCTCTGTTACAACATCACTGATAGTCCCCCTGGCCGGAGCAGGAATTGTAAAATTAAAAAAAATATTCCCGTACACACTGGGTGCGAATATCGGAACAACTGGCACAGCCCTATTGGCTGCTTTAGCAACCGGTCATCCAGTAGCCGTCACCGCTGCTTTTGCACATTTAACTTTTAATATTTTTGGAATAATGATCTTCTATCCCCTCAGGTTTATCCCCATAATATTAGCAGAAAAAACCAGTGTTTTTGTATCAGGATCAAGAAATAAATTAATACTATTTATCAGTATATATATTGTTTTACATTTCATACCAATCCTTTTTATGGTATTCTAATTAAACAAACCTAAAGGTGACTCTATGTGGAAAGAGATAAAACAGTTATGGTCCATGGATAATTTATTAAGCGAAGCTTGGATCATGACCTATGAAGCGATCAATATAGATGCAGAAATGTTTCGCGATGCAGTGGATACCCTCTGGGGCGATAATGTACAATCAGTTCAGAAATTGATATTTAAAAAAGATAAACTTATAAATAAATATGAAAGAGACATCAGGCGTAAAGTAGTAACACATATTTCTGTGCAAGGCGGGGAAAGCATTGCGGCTGGACTGGTTCTTTCTACAGTGGTAGTGGATGTTGAACGGATCGGTGACTATATAAAAAATATTGTAGACCTGACCGAAATGCATCCAGGAAAGTTTAGTGGCGGGGAAATGGAAAATATTCTTCACGAAATTGAAGTTTCCATCAAAGAGATGTTTTCCAAGGCGCCGGAATGCATCGAAGAAGGAGATGTAGACCTGGCACTGGAGATTTACTCTGCAACTAAAGCAGTAGGCAGAACCTGTGATACCTATATTAAAAAACTGGTCACTGGAAAAAACGATGAACTGAACTGCTCAAGCGTGGCTGTATTCGCTTTATACTTTAGATATTTAAAAAGGATTAATGCCCACCTGAGAAATATGATATCAAGTGTGATAAATCCTTATGACCGTATTGGATTTAAACCAAAGAAGAAAGTTTGACTCCGTGTCAGATTTTAGTGTTAGAGATGCCACTCGCGAGGATATTCTTGAAATAGTCCGTTTTAATGCTGCCATGGCTCGGGAGACAGAAGATCTTGACCTAGAACCAATAAAGTTAAAAGAAGGCGTTCAGGCAGTGTTTGAGGATCCCCTCAAAGGATTTTACCTGGTTGTTGAGCACGCCGGAAAGGCGAGAGCCTGTCTTATGATTACCACAGAGTGGAGTGATTGGCGCAATGGCCACTTCTGGTGGATCCAGAGTGTCTATGTAGAAAAAGAATATCGCAACCAGGGCCTTTTCAAAGCACTTTACCGTTATCTTTTAGATAGAGTTGAATCTAACAGCGCTATCGCCGGATTACGGCTATATGTGGAAAAGGAAAACATACTGGCACAACAAACGTATGAGAAACTGGGAATGCATAAAACAGATTACTTTCTGTACGAATATTCTAAAACAAAAGTGTAATAATATTTCTTCTTAAAAGGTCAACAATAAAACCAGAACTGAACACAACGACTACATTACCTCTTCAAAGAAAAAAATAGACGTATTGTAAAAACAGTAATTGAATAGTAATTTTAACACTAAGCGCAGCGATAAGCAACTACAAGACACCCATTATGGTTTATTTTTTGTTAAATGAGAACCGAATTGCAAAACAGGGGTACAAAATTATAGATAAAGCTTTAAAATTAGAGTGTGGACAATAAACGAAAAAGTGAATTAGTCAAACATTGACGAAACCGCAAAAAGTAATTTAAAAATCATCAAATACGCCCTAACTCATTTAATATTGACCACATAACGCAAATACTGCTAAACCCATAAATATCTATACTCTGCGTCTCTGCGCGCTTTGCGAGAGGGACTTTTTTCGAGATCGCCAAACATTGGAAAAAAAGATTAGAAACCGAATTTGAAAATAGTTAAAGACAGGAACTAAAGTTATATGAACACAATATTGAGTTTTACCCTGGTGCCAATCAATAGTGGTTTATCTCTTTCAAAATATATCGCTGCCTGTACAGATATAATATGTGAATCTGGGTTAAAATATGAATTGCATGCCAATGGATCCAATATTGAAGGATCCTGGAATGATGTGTTAAATATCGTTAAGCAATGCCAAAAGAAAGTACATGCAATGGGAGTGGACAGAATATTTACAACCATTCAGCTTGGCACAAGGACTGATAGAAATCAAAGCATGGACGAAAAAAGACAAAGTGTCGAATCAAAACGTCAAAGCAACAAACCGGAATAAGATGAGACTAAACGAAGAATAGATGAATTGCTTGCGGCAAAAAAAAATAGAATAAGAATCAAAAATGCCCAGTGACGATGGTGTTGTCCTTCAGATGATACCGACAGTATTCCAAGACCTAACCCGCATATTTCATGAAGCAGCACAATCTGACTTGTCCTTTTATTTTCTAACTGCGTTCTTCGGAGCAAATCCGTCCTCAGCGGTCATACAGACCGATTGCGGATGATTTATCCTCTCGCCTTGTCAGAAATCAAAATTCCAGCGTCAGAACGACCTCCGGTACAAAGTGAATTTTTGATATTATTGTGTAACTTACGTAAACACAGCATATTATAATTGCTTTTGCACTTCCTCATGAAATATGCGGACTAAGGCTCGACAAGCCAGGACTCAACCAGCTCCGAGGACGGAACACTTCCCTGGTGCACAACTATTCCATTGATCACAACCCCAGGAGTACTCATTACATCGTGAGCCATGATCTCCTGGATGTCTTCTACTTTTTCAAGCATTGCAGCCATCCCTTTTTCCGCAATGATCCGATTGAAAAGTTTATAAGTTGCCTGGCATTTGGCACAACCCCCGCCTAAAACCTTTACATTTATCATAACGCTCCTATATAAGCTGACTAGAAAAACATTGTATATTTGAACTATTCCCAAGCACCAAAAGGAATATCTGCATGAATCTGTGTATCTCTGTGGTTAAAAACATCAAAGAACCAAATTAAAAACAACCCCCACCATCAAAATACCAGCGGCAACAGTACTGACAAAAATACTAATCAGTCGTACGCTTAAAACTTTCCGCAGAATGATTAGTTCTGGCAGTGAAAGCGCCACAACACTCATCATGAAAGCCAGGGCCGTACCCATGGCCGCTCCTTTTGCCAAGAGCGCCTGAACAACAGGTATAACACCCGCTGCATTGCTATACATGGGTACACCAATGATTACAGCAAGGGGGACTGACCACCAAGCCTTTTCTCCCATGAAAGAAGCCATGAAAGCTTCAGGTATGTAACCATGTATTACAGCACCAAGCGCAATTCCAAAAAAGATGTAAATCCAGACCCTTCCAACAATGTCCCTTACTGCCGAAAAACCAAAGTCAATACGCTCAAAAAAAGTCAACGGGATCGATTCAAAAGAGACAGCCTTTTTAGGAATGTTCTGAACCCATTCTTCCAAATATTGTTCGAGATGAAGACGACCCATTACCCAGCCGGAAACGATGGCGATCAACAGTCCCAAACCCAGATATAACAGAGCCACCTTCCAGCCAAAAAGTCCAAACAAGAGAGTCAGAGCAATTTCGTTGACCATGGGGGCAGCAATTAAAAATGAGAAAGTAACCCCAAGGGGAACTCCAGCTTGAACAAATCCTATAAAGAGCGGAACCGCGGAACAGGAACAAAAAGGGGTAACCACTCCAAGCAAAGCAGCCAGAATGTTGGCAAAACCTTTAGAACGATGAGCCAAAAGAGAGCGCGTACGTTCCGGGGTAAACCAGGTATTTATGATACCCATAATAAAAACAACCCCAGCCAGCAGCAAAAGCACTTTAGGAGCATCATAAATAAAGAAAGCCAGAGCTTCACCCAAATGTCCATGTCGATCTACCGGTAAAAGGCCAACCAGGTATTCAGATAAAGGAAGCAGGGTTAGATAGACCACAAACCAAAGGAACCCCGCTAAAACGAGGCCAAAGAGAAGCGTGAGGGATTTTTTGGTTGATGTCATCAAGCATGACGCCTTATTTACTTCAGTTAATAATTAACAGCGTAAAATATTAGCAAAAACCAACACCCCTGAACAGATATTTATTAAAGAGATTGAAATTAAGGTTGCCGACCAATATTTCTCCTCAATCCGCCTGATGTGAATATTTCCAAATCTTATTTGCAGGTAAACAACCGTGAAAAGTTTATACTCTAGCCGAATGAAGGAGATGCAAAAGATGAAATGTCCTTACTGCGCAGAAGAGATCCAGTCAGATGCAATTTTTTGTCGCTTTTGTTTTGCTGAAAAGAAGAACGGCAAGTGGGTTCATCCACCAGCAACCAATACGGTCAAATCACCAGTTCATGGGTCGCGTTTTACCATGCGTACGGCCGCTTTCTTTTTCTTTATTTCAGGACTGGTCGAAATGTCATCGTTGTCATCAGGCGTTTCATTGTTTGGGGAAGTTCGCGTTGGTCCAGTTGCCATCTTTTACCATTTGCTTTTTATCGGTCTTTACATAGGAATGGGGACAGGCTTGTGGGGCGCAAAACCATGGGGGTTGAAAATAATGATCGCGGGAGCTGCTGTTTATACACTAGACAGAATTTTGTATTTATTTGACGGACAGGCAAACGCCAACATCGTAAATGATTATGGGAATTTATTAGGGGTAGAAGCTCAAGGTATGATTAGTATGGTAACCAGCCTGGTTACCGCCCTTACCCTTGCTAGTTGGTGGGGCTTTATTATCTATCTCTACATCAAACGTGATTACTTCCAATCTTCAGGTCGATGACCAAGAGACAAATCTGATCAGTTGATGCAAAAGAACTCGATTTTAGAACATCAGCAGTTAAATTTAGTAATACAGATTCCTTCATATTAGACAAATCGAATCTGTCAACTTGTAGAAAAACAGGTTTTAACAATTGAAAAAATAAAAAGGATGATTTATGGCTAAACCAAACTATGCTTTTGCTAAACACCAAAGAGATATCGCCAAGAAAAAAAAGAAGGAAGAAAAACGCCGACTGAAAGAAGAAGCCCGACAAGCGCAAAACGCCACTGAAGATCAAGTATTGCCAGAAGAAGACGCAACTCAGGATCAAAACGAAGAAAACGACTAAGCCTGCACGGTAAAGCATTTCAAGAAGAAAATATTTATGGATCGGTCAACTGTTAAGCGGCGTTCAAAGCGACACCAACCCAGGGGTTTAACTATCCTTCATGAAGATGATCACCTTCTGGTTGTTGATAAAGTCAGTGGTCTCTTAACCATTAGTAACGCCAGGGAAAGAGACCGCACAGCCTATTTTGCTTTAAACAATTATGTCCGAAAAGGAAATGCAAAATCACGCAAGCGCATCTATATCGTTCATCGTCTTGACCGGGATACGTCTGGCGTGTTGATCTTTGCGAAAAGCGAGCAAGACAAGCGGTTTCTTCAAGATAAATGGTCAGGATTCTCCAAAAAGTACTATGCTGTGATACACGGTATTTTGCCAGAAAAGGAAGGAGTGCTTTCATCCTATCTGGCCGAGAATGCTGTGCATCGGATGTATGCTGTAGATGATCCAAAGCAAGGCAAGCAGGCAAAAACAGGCTACAGGGTGATCCGAGAAAGTAAACACTTCAGCCTGGTGGAAATTGACCTTTTAACGGGTCGCAAGAACCAGATCAGGGTTCAATTTGCAGATATAGGTTGTCCTGTGGCAGGTGATAAAGTTTATGGTGACAAAACAAAAGGCATAAAGCGCCTGGCTCTTCACGCGGGGAGCATGACCGTATTGCATCCAAAATCAAAACAACAGGTGATATTCAAAGCCGAATTACCAGTCTATTTTAATTATCTATTAAATCGGTAGGGTGTTAAAACACCAACAATAAATACGCCGACTACCAGTTAACACTATTCAGAGAAGATGTTTTAATTTAAACTATTGATCAAGTCTAAAGCAAAAAGTTATAGATACCCTCGCTCTCGCCTGCTGTATAGGTTTCAAAAAAAAAGATGATCCAAAAGAATTAAAGGGTGAAGAATTTAGAGTGGTTGTATGTGACATATACTATTAGAACCGTGTTATTAAAACTATATTATAAAGAATATTTAGAACAATTAAGTATATTTAATGAATTAATTATGGATGAATAATTGGTAATAATTAAAACCCTCCTTAAAGGGAAAGCATTAATCCTTCAGGAGAAGATCTGGCAAGAAGATAGTATAGGTCAAGCCTGTATCAGAAGCCACTTGAACGGTTCCAAATAATTGGTTCTCAACAACAGAACGGATGATATACATTCCAAGGGTCTCGCTCTTTAAAAGGTCAATATCAGGATCAAGACCGACACCATCATCAGAAATTGTTAAGAGTAAAGCATCATCGTCATTAAGAGAAGCCTTAATGAAGATTTGTCCTTCAACTCTCTTTCTGAAAGCATGTTTTAGGGTGTTTGATAATATCTCATAAATGACCAGACCCAGCGGGACAAGAACCCGAATGTTAACCAGAACGGGATCAATCTCAAAAATCAAATTAATCTTGGTATTATCCGTTTCATCCAGAGATATAATTTGACGGGAAAAATTTGTAATAAACCAATCAAAGCTGAGATTATTCAGACTTTTTGAACGAAAAAGAAGATCGTGTACAAAAGACATGCTATAGATTCGGTCACCCATCTCGGCAAAAACAGATTCAACAGACTGGTCACCCATTTTTCTTGATTGAAGATCAAACAAGCCAACCATAACCTGCATGTTGTTTTTTGCCCGATGATAAACTTCTTTTAACAGGATTTCATTTTCAAGAAGTAACGCGGAAAGTTTTTCTTCAGTATTTTTGCGAACAACAATCTCTTCTTTCAGCTTTAGCTGAGTTTTGTTTAGTGTATCAATCTTTTTTTCCAACATACGTACCAGAGATTCACCGTGATGTTTTAGATAATCCTTTTCTTGTGGAAAAGGGATAACACCATTCTTTTTACCCGCATCATGCTCATCAAAAACCTCGTTAAAAACCCTAAGTAAAACTTCTGGTTCCTGGGGTTTTAAAAGGTAACGATCAACCCCCAGGCTTAAAGCAAGCTCCTCATCACCCTTATCAAGATAAGAGGCGGTATAAAAGATAAAGGCGGCATTTTTTAATAAAGTATCAGTTTTAATTTTGTGGCATAACTCAAAACCATCCATGACTGGCATGAGCACATCTGCAATGATCATATCAGGTGGGTTATTGCGGGCCAGATCAAGAGCCTGTTCACCGTTTGAAGCACGGTCTACAGCAAAGCCATTACTGGAAAGAAGAGTATCAAGAAAATAGAGATTTTCAGGTTTGTCATCAACCAGCAAAATTTTCTTCAAGTCAAGATTTCCTTAAATAGCTTTCGATCTCATCAATAAAAGTGTCCGGATTGATTGGTTTTTTTATATAACCATTACAACCAGCCTCAAGTGCCTTTTCTTTGTCACCGGGCATGGCATAAGAGGTAATGGCTACAATGGGTATGTTTTTTAGTGTTGGGTCAGCCCTCAGCGCCAGGGCAACATCATATCCATTCATTTTTGGCAACTGAATATCCAGAAGAATCAAGTCCGGAATGACATCACGAGCTTGGTCCACACCTTTTTGACCATCAAAAGCCTGGTAAACCTCATGACCACTATTCCTTAACAAAAAGGATGTCAGATACATATTGTTCTCATTGTCTTCGATAATAAGTGTCCGAATACTCACTGGCATGTCTCCAAATTAAAGGGTAATATAACGGTAAATGTACTGCCAACCCCTGGTTGACTCTCAACAGAAATAGTTCCACCCAACAGCGCAGTCAACCTTTTGCAGATCGCCAATCCTAGCCCAGAACCTTCTCTAACACGATCCAGCCCGGTATCAACCTGTCGAAAAGACTGAAAAATGTGTACTTGATCAGCTTCTTTTATGCCTAGTCCAGTATCGATAACAGCAATGGAGAGATTTTCTCCGTGGCGAGAACAGACAATTTTTATGGAGCCTTCATCAGTAAATTTAATGGCATTATTTATCAGATTGATAAGAACTTGCTCGAGACGGCGTTTATCGCTGTGTAATTCAGGAATATCGTTTGCTATAGTATACTCCAGTGTGAGTCCTTTTTTCTCAGCAAAGGGTCGTAAGGCACTCGCTGTCATAATAACCAGGAGATCTATTTTGAAAGCCTCTCCATAAACCTGCAGGCGACCGGACTCAATTTTTGAAATATCCAGCACATCATTAATAAGGTCAAGCAGATGGGAGGCGCTTCCCTTGACCATACTCAGTTGCTTTTTCTGTTCATCAGTAAGCGGTCCAGCCAATTTTTGCAATAAAATTCCAGTAAAGCCGATAATTGAATTTAAAGGGGTTCTTAACTCATGGGACATGGAAGCCAAAAAAGCTGACTTTAGATGGTCTGATTCTTCCGCCTTTGTTTTTGCCGTTTCAAGTTCCATGGTTCGCTCAGCAACCAGATCTTCAAGATGTTTTTCATTATGTGAGATCTTTTCCATCATCGCGTTAAAGTTGTCTACCAGGGTGCCGATCTCATCTTGAGATTTTCGTACAACCCGAAGTGAATAATTACCACTTTCACGAACTTTTTTGGTGATGCCGGCCAGGCTCAGAATAGAATCAGAAATTGGTTTTTGAATGCGGATCGACATCAGTGATGCAAGAGCCAGGCCAATAGAAAAAATAAAAAGGGATTGCCAGAGCGCTTCAATCAACTGGGTTGTTCGATTGGAAGTATCCAACCTAAGGGTGATCCAGCCAACCGTCAGATTATCAAAAGTGATCTTTTGGGTAAAAAGGAAGAAGTGCTCCCCCACTATACGAGGCTCAACGGTTATCCCTGAAAAGGGATAGGCAGGAACATCCGGCTTATCAAAGGTTGCAAAGAGTTTGCCCTCGTGATCATAAATAGCAGCATTTAGAATATCTGGTTGGGTAATCAATGACTCCAAAACATCTTCAGCAGCCTCATTGTCAAAGAACATCAACGCAGAAACACTATTAGAACCAAGAATCTCTCCCAAGGTGGACAAACGACTGAAAGAAGTATCTTCAAACTGTCGGTATTGAGTAAATAGATAAATGCCAACAAAAAAGACCAGAACAAACAACGTTGTAAAAAGCTGAATTGAGACAAGTTTGACTTTAATGGATAGATCACTAAACCTAATCACGACTTAATTTTTCCTCTTCTCCGACAAGAATAGCGAGCTTTAAAAGTTGAGAACTGGCAGACAGCTTGGCATCAGACAACGCTTTCCGATTGATCTCCAGCTTGATTTTCCCATCTCGCTTAACAAAGTTGATAGCTCCATCACTGGACGCAAAACCCAATGATTCACCAACGATCAGAATGTTTTCTGGCGGGATATCTGGACGCAGCTTATGAAAAGACTCCGCTTGAGCAAAAGGAACAAATAAAATTTCACATAATTCGATCTCTTCAGCCCTGGAAACACGCTCAACATTGACGATCTGACCACCAGATCTTCTCTCTCGCGACAGCTGTTTCAAAGGCAACAGGATCTCATCCAAGCCATACACACCAATGGTGAAAACCTTTGCAGTATCCAGGGTTGTCCAGCTGATATATTGAGTGAAATTCATCAGAAAAACAGCTTTCATACGGGTTTCAGGATTAACATGAATCCGCTGACTCTGAATTACCAGGAGGGGTAAGATCAAGATAGTCATGAATCTAAAGACCAACGAATTCAATGTTTTTTGTAGTGCGAGAATCAAACTTTTAAACAACTCCTATATAAAGACATAAAATCTAAACGGGTCGAGGTCTTTTTCCTATATTGAATCCACCCAGACAGCAAGCACACAAAGCTGTTTGAAGCGATAGTTAACTATTTGTTGATTACACAGACTCGCACACGTTGCAGCCTTATAACCGGAGCACGGGAGAACGATGGAAATTACGCGTCATTTTACAGCCACAACATTTATAGTATATCAAAATAAAACCCTCTTGCATCTGCACCGCAGCCTGAAATTGTGGTTGCCCCCCGGTGGTCATATTGATCGGGACGAATTACCTCACATAGCTGCTGTTCGAGAAGTAAAGGAAGAAACGGGTTTGAATGTTGAATTGATCCATGGTGATCTCACGATTCAGTCTGAGAACGCTCAGGAAATTCCGGCTCCTCGACACCTGTTGTTGGAAAACATCAACCCATTCCATCAGCACATCGATATGATCTATTTCGCCAGAGCAGCTTCGTTTGAAGTCGCCCCGGATGCAGGAGAAAGCCTGGAATTACGCTGGTTTTCGGACAAAGATCTGGATGGCAGTGAAATTGAAAACGACATCAAGATTCTGGGTAAAGAAGCGATTGGGATTATATCAACTCTTTAAATGGGGTGACAGTGATAGCGAGCCCTTTAGTCGCGATGTAGCTGAAAGCAGAGGCGGAATCCCCTAACCCTTGAACCGATCCCCTCCTATCTTGCCGGCATGAATCAGGACCACACCAAACACAATTTCAAAGCCTTTATCTGGCACGCTACCTTGCTGGCTTTCACCTCTACTTTCACTGAAATCAATACAGTCTTGCCGGGTATGATCCTCAAGGTTGGCGGTAATCAAATTCATGTTGGGATATTGACTGCTATCATGGTGGGCGTGCCCATGTTGACCCAATTGATCTTTGCCGGATTTCTCACGCCAAAACCACGCAAGAAACCATACCTGTTGCTGGGGGTCTATTTAAGAGTGGTTGCCTTGGGCGGTGTGGCCTGGACCCTGTCAAGATTTACAGAAATAGAGCCAATGATCGTTATTTTTATGGTGTATGGCTGGATGCTTATTTTTGCTACATCAGGTGCCTTTACCGGCGTTTCCTACACTGATATTCTTGGAAAAAGCATTGCCGGAAACTCCCGAAAACGTTTTTTTGTGGTTCGCCAGTCGTTGGTCAGTATCGGTGTTCTCTTTTCAGCCTTGATCGTTCGCGAACTGCTTAAGCGCTTTACTTATCCCCAAAACTATGAAATTCTTTTTATAGCAGCCGCAGGAGCTCTTTTTTTAGCTACTTTCGGATTCGTTGCTTTACGGGAAAAGCCAGTAGAAAACCGCTTTGAGAGCAGCACCTTTCTGGAGATACTAAAATTTATTCCGAGTTATTTAAGGGAAGATGCCAACCTGCGAAACTATATCATCATGAACAACCTGACCGGTTTTGCCACCACCCTGCTTCCTTTCTATGTGGTTCTGGCACGGGATACCTATTCACTGGGCATGGTCGATATCGGCAACTTTTTGCTGGTTCAGATCAGCGGTATGATCCTGTCTAATGTTTTATGGTCCCGCATCGTTAAAAAGCATCATTTCAAAGGGGTCCTTTTGATCTGGATCCTCATTGGCGCCACCTTACCTCTGCTGGCATTGATATTTTCTGCTCTTGCTCCAGAACCGATCTTTCTGATTGTCTTTTTCTTAAGTGGGGCGGCTATGAGTGCCCGTAAGATTGCCATAGGGGGTGTTTTAATTGAAATTTCTGAGAATGATAACAGGGCGCTCTATTCAGGAATCAATGGCGCTTTCAATTTAACCATAGCCCTGTTTCCGCTGGTGTCCGGATTCGTGATTGCCTGGATGGGTTATACCCCTGTCTTTATCCTTGGATCCCTGTCAATGCTTTCTGCTGTAATCTTTGTCCGCCGACTGAAATGTCCTGCTGAGGAGTAGCTTGTCGGGACATAGCACGCTACATCCGTACTTAACCATAAGAATTAATCTGTGTAATCCGTGCAATCCGTGGTTGCATTAAATACGAGACTATACAATGATTGAAAAAGCAGAAGCCATTGTTCTGAAAACCTTAAATCATGGTGATACAAGCAAGATAATCACCCTGTATTCACGCGAATCAGGTCGCTTAAAGTTGATTGCGAAGGGGGTTCGCACGCCAAAAAGTAAAGCCGCCGGTCTTTTTCAGCCCACCCGTCACCTCCAAGTGATTTACTATCACAAACCTAACTCCGGCCTGCAAATGTTCAAATCTGGCGAGCTAATTGATGGATTCTTTGGTCTGGAGGATGATTTTGATCGGCTAACGCTGGCACAGGTCGTTGTGGAGCTATTGGATAGATCTATTGAAGACGAAGAAAGTCACCCCCAACTGTTTCAACTACTTGCAGATACTTTAACCAGGCTTAGCCTGGGTGAAGTCTCTTCCGCTCGAGCATTTTGGTTTTTCCAAATCCAGCTATTAAAGGAGTTGGGTTATCGACCCCATATAGGGCGCTGTTCAAGTTGCGGAGAATCCCTTGATAGTGGTGGGTCGTTAGGGATTGGTAGTCCGCATCTGGAATGTGTGAAATGTCATCAGCCGGGTCAGGATTCAATTTTTGTCTCGACGGCAATTCTAAACGTAGTCCAAAACATCTTAAATTTTCCCTGGTCTCACATTGAGAAATCAAATCTAAACGCTAATGAGAGACGTCGCCTTTGGGATTTTCTGTGGCGTTATACGTTTCATCATATTGAATCAACCAGAGGTATGAAGTCTTTGAAAGTTTTACGGCAGCTTTACAGTTAAAAATATTTCGGTGATCCCATGGTAGAAACGCAATGCATTGCGTCTCTAGCCTGAATAATTCATAGCCACTAAGTCACCAAGACACAAAGTTTAATAAAATATATGCTTATCAAAAATTATCACTCACAGATGTAAATAATACTGTTTAAAATGACCTTGTTCATAACTTTAATACTTTTCGTGACTTAGTGTCTTCGTGGCAATAATTCATGAATAATGCAGGCTAGCTATGCATACAGAAATGACAGATCAGATTATTTATTATTGACCTGTGAACCGCCGCCCAGCATGGTGGATAACCACTGGGTTTCATCAAAACTGGCTAAAGCGATCTTCATAGACATGGTCAGAGGAACTGACAGGATCATTCCCACGGGACCCAAGACCCAGCCCCAAAATAACAATGAAAGGAAAACAATCAGGGTTGAAAGCCCCAGTCCTTTACCCATGAGGCGTGGCTCAAGGAAGCTGCCGATTGTCATATTTAGAACAAGATAACCCAGGGCCACAGCCAGGGCTGTCCAGGGGCCCAGCAAAACCAAAGCCAAAAGAACAGGTGGAATTGCAGCGATAATTGAGCCAATATTTGGGATATAGTTGAACATAAAGGTGAATAAACCCCACAACAAGGCATAGTCAACCCCCAGGATTGTAAGCCAAATACTGGCCAGAACACCGGTAGCCATGCTCGTGTAGGTTTTGATCACCATATAGCGTTTAATGCTCTCAATAAAGGTGCTGAAGCGTTCAACCTTTGATGAATTTGAAATCAGGGTTTTGTCCAGTTTGGTGTTAAAGGTGGCGGCCTCTAAAAGCATGAAGACCACAACCAGCAGGATCAGAAAAGTATCACCAACCAGGTTCCCCATTCCAGTGAGCAACCTTGAAGTTAGACGCATGGCTGCACCGGGATCGATTAACTCCATAAAAGTTTGATCCACAATTTTTAAACCACGGGCTTCAAAGAATGAAAGCAGTTCAGCCATTTTTACTCGTAGGCCCTCTTGGTAACGTGGTAATGAGCTTGAGAAATCTGTAAGCGAGGTTCCAACCATTACAGCCACGAGAAAGCCAAGGGTGATAATAGCCAGAAGAATGATCAGGATCGCAGCCCAAACGGGAATTCCTTTACTGCGGAGCCAATTCAAAAGCGGGGTAACGATAATTGCAATAAATAAAGAGAGAAGAAAAGGGATCAACAATTCCTGGGCGGCCCGCAACCCGGCAATAACCACAACAAAAGCCGCCACGGTTAAGAGTAAACGCTGAGCCCGATTGAAACCACTTTGCACAATATCTGTCATGGTGTCCTTCTCATTTCTGCCACAAAATTATCCAGCAATTAAGGTAATTAATTTTCTGGAAATGAAAGCAAGATTTAATAAATGAAAGGGTGTGTAGATTAAAGTGTATATCTTCTGGTGGAGATTCGCTTATCATGATCTTGCTGCTAAAACAAAGGCGGAAATCGCCGACTGGCTGACGGGCGAATCAGACTCGACGACGAATAATGTGATAGGTTCCAGACGCAGATACAGCAGAAACAAGAATGGTTAAAAGGGTACCAGTCATCAACCCAAAATATTGATAGGCAAAGTGAGCCGTAATGGCATATACGCCCACATTGATCATTCCACTAAGCATAAGGGTTTTTGCTACTGCCCGGGAAAACTCGGCTCCACCTGTGCGATAGGTAATAAACAGGGTCGACATAAAAATCACCGGGAAAGTTGAGAAAATTCCGCCAATAACAGGACCAGCCAGACGACTAACCAGAACAGCCATTGAAATAATAAAGCCACTAACAAGACCTCTCGTCAACATTTGTTGAAGTGTATAAGGAACCCGAATACCTCCCTTGGAGGCAATGTCCATAACATGTTCAGTAATGTAATAGCTCGTCCCCAACATGACTAGCCAGCCAAATATTGAGAACCAAAGACCATCCAGCTGGAGCCAGACAATAATTCCATTAACAATAAACCAGAAAAAAAGAGCAGCACTCAAAGCCTTGATTAATCCTCGACGAACCAGCGTCAGATAGATCATGATAAATATGCCGTTGACCCCCATAACCAGGGGAATCATGACGGCAGCTTGAGATGCGTCTTCCGTGGATTGTGAAAGACCAATAAAGAGCAGGGCGATAACAATGGTGGATGGCAACCCGCCGATAAACCCACCGATCTTGCTGCCAAACCTTTCTGCGATAATGGTAATGGCAGTGACCCAGATCGAGCCAATCACAAAGCTTGATAGAAGTTTAAGAAGAAAAGGTTGATCCAGCATTGCCATGGGTACAGATTAATGAAAAAGTCTCATCATAAAACCTGTTTTCAGCGACGCCAAAGGTTATTGCTCAGAGATAGACATTTCGATTGGGCTCAATGTCAGGTTTGTTCCAGAGGAGTCTATTAGCCATTCGTGTAATTGGCGAAATTAGCGGTTTCGTGATGTGCTTTAGTGAAATTATCCTTCCCCATTCCCCCTGAAACATTAATATCCCCCCAATGCTGCAATACATCATCAAACGCTTTGCCCAGTTGGTGCCGGTGATCCTTGGCATTATTCTACTTACTTTCATTTTGATGTACATCGTGCCAGGAGATCCCGTGCTGTCTATGGTGGGGGAGCGCTATGACGAGGAGACGCTTGAGCGTTTGCGTGAACAGTTTCACCTGAATGATCCCCTTTGGAAACAGTTCGGTCACTATCTCTGGGGCTTGGCTCATGGTGACCTTGGGGTTTCTTTTGTCTCTCAAAAACCGGTAACCCAGATGATTATGGAACGTTTTCCAGCAACCATGCTTTTGGCTGTTGGCGCTATGACTGTCTCAATTCTGCTGGGAATCTCTGTGGGAATTCTTTCAGCCATTAAACCGCACTCATGGTTGGACCGAACAACAATGGGAATTGCGTTACTTGGAGTTTCGGCACCGGTTTTCTGGGTTGGCTTGCTTCTGGTGATTGGAGCGCGAGCGGTGGGGTGGCCCTATCTCACGGGCTATGGCTGTCTGCCCTATCTGGTTTTACCTGCAATAACTCTGGGGACCCGGAGTGCCGCCTTTTTAGCACGAGTAACCCGGGCGAATATGCTGGAAGTGTTATCTCAGGATTATGTCCGGACGGCCAAAGCCAAAGGATTATCAAATTTCATGGTGGTGACAAAACACGCCCTTAAGAACACCCTGATCCCTGTGATCACAATTATTGGGGTGGACTTTGGGTCCTATCTGTCTGGCGCAGTTCTCACGGAATCGATTTTCAATTGGCCCGGGATTGGTCGCCTGGCCTTGAATGCCATTTTGAAACGGGATTTTCCTGTGATTCAGGGAGCTGTTTTGGTAACAGCTCTGATCTTTGTCACGGCCAACTTCCTGGTGGACATCCTGTATGGTGTGATTGATCCGCGTATCCGGGTTGGGAAGGATAAATAAATAGTTATGGGTAAACTGTTTTTTGGGCACGAATTCGTAGAGACGCAATGCGTTGCGTCTCTACCGTCCCCGCTAATTATTACACACAAGGAAACCTATGCGCGGTAGCATCACCCAGGAAACCCTGCGTCAATTACGCAAAGACAAAACAGCTCTGGTTGGTTTATTTCTGGTGGTATTGTTGATCTTTGTTGGGGTTTTCGCTCCTTGGGTTGCTCCGTATGATCCCTATAATGTTGATTTGGATATCAGTTTGCAACCACCATCTGGAGACCATTGGCTGGGAACGGATGAAGAGGGTCGGGATGTGTTGTCTCGGATCATCTTTGGTGCTCGAATATCCCTCAAGGTGGGTATCATTGCCAGCTCCATATCATTGATACTGGGTGCTATTTTAGGCTTGTTGGCTGGTTTCTTTCGGGGCTGGGTGGAGACTATTATTATGCGTTTTACTGATGTAATGTTTGGGTTTCCAGCCCTGTTATTTATGATTGGAATTACAGCCGCGGTTCCTCGTCCCAGTATCGAGGTGGCCATGTTGGCGATTGGATTGGTATCCTGGCCAGGTATGGCAAGAATTATGCGAGCACAAGTCCTCACTATTGCTGAACAGGAATATGTTACAGCAGCCTACTCTCTAGGGTATTCCAAACGCCGAATCATTATGAGACATGTCCTTCCAAATAGTCTCGCGCCTGTGATTGTGGCCTTTACTATGAGTATCGCTGGTGCAGTTATGGCTGAAGCCTCTTTGTCATTTATAGGTCTAGGCGCTCAGCCACCGGAACCCAGTTGGGGATCCATGATTGCCTTTGGACGCATGCATCTCCGGGGAGAATGGTGGATTTCTGTTTTCCCTGGCCTGGCTGTGGCGGTAATGGTTATCGGTTTTAATTTATTTGGCGAAGGTTTGCGGGATGCACTGGATCCCACCATGCGTGGGCGGGGACATTGATGGGGTGAATCATTACGGGGCGGTTGGTGGTTGGCGGTTGTAGGTTGGTGGTTGTAGGTTGGTGGTTGGCGGTTGGTGGTTGGTGGTTGGTGGTTGGCGGTTGGTGGTTGGCGGTTGGCGGTTGTAGGTTGGCGGTTGGCGGTTGTAGGTTGGTGGTTGGCGGTTGTAGGGACAAGGCATGCCTTGTCCCAACAACCGGTCCCAACAACCGGTCCCAACAACCGGTCCCAACAACCGGTCCCAACAACCGGTCCCAACAACCGGTCCCAACAACCGGTCCCAACAACCGGTCCCAACAACCGGTCCCAACAACCATTTCCCAACAACCATTTCCCGACAACCACCATTGCCCCCAAATGATAAATCAATACCCCGTCCGGCCAAAGAAAGGAAATCAACCAACAATTGAATTCTGCGGTGGCACAAATTACTTGCCATAGAACAGGACTGAATGTATCATGTTTGATACTAATTGCGGGGAAGGAACAAGGGAAAATCAGACTAGCTGATAACCGTGGCTACCCCGCATAAACCCAATAAAGTCAAAAAAAAAGGGAGAAATCTTGGCTCAGATATTCCCCAAATGGACGAATAGAGCGCCGTTATATGTGTTAGCAGGTCTAGTCATTACGGTTACCGTTATTGGCTATTTGGTCGATTACTATGCCTCTCCACTATATACCGATGTTGGTTATCGTCCCAATCAACCCGTTCCCTACAGCCATAAAGTGCATGCCGGGGATCTTGGGTTAGATTGTCGTTTTTGTCATACCGGCGCGGAGACTTCTCCTGTTGCTGGTCTGCCTCCAACACAAACCTGTATGAACTGTCACAACATGATCAAGGCTGATAGTGAAAACCTGGCCCTCGTTCAAGAAAGTTTCAAGAGTGGCTACCCCCTGCAGTGGATCCGGGTTCACAAGTCTCCTGACTATGTTTACTTTGATCATTCCGCCCATATTACTGCCGGCGTAGGCTGTGCCAGTTGTCATGGACAAATTGATGAAATGGAAATCGTCTCGCAGGAAGAACCGTTAAGTATGGGTTGGTGTCTGACCTGTCATCGGAATCCCGAGGATCATCTTAGACCCGCCAGCGAGATAACCAACATGAGCTGGACCCCACCAGCCAATCAAGCCGAATTCGCAGCCAGGCAAATTGAGCTGTTAAATATTAAGGCTCCCATTACAGACTGTACAGGATGTCACCGATGAATCAGACTAAAAACACCAATGCACAGGGTAAAGCCTACTGGCGCAGCCTGGATCATCTGGCCGAGACTCCGGAATTTAAGGAGCTGGCCCAACGAGAATTCCCAGAAGGCGCCTCTGAGCTGACCAACCCTGTTTCACGTAGAAAATTTTTGACCTTGATGGGCGCATCAATGGCTCTGGCTGGATTAACCAGTTGTCGTCGTCCGGTTGAGAAGATCATTCCTTATGTGATCAAGCCGGAAGAGATCATTCCAGGCAAACCTCAATATTATGCTACCAATATGCCATTTGGAAATGAGTTCTTTGGACTATTGGTTGAAAGTCACGAAGGTCGCCCCACCAAGATAGAGGGTAACAAGAACCATCCAGCAACGGCAGGCTCTTCCAATGTCTTCATGCAGGCAGAAATGCTCAATCTTTACGATCCAGATCGTTCACAAGTCGTTTTGCGTAATGGTAAAAATTCCAAATGGAATAGTTACCGGGCAGCCTGGAAAAAGGAAGCTGAAAAGTATGCCGAAAATGATGGTGAAGGTTTAGCTATCGTGTCAGAAGGCTTTAGTTCTCCCTCCATGATGCGGCTTGCCAAAGCATTTTCGGAAAAATATCCCAAAGCTCAGTGGGTCACCTATGATAGCATCAGTGATGAGAACATCTATAACGGTCTCAATGCTGCCACCGGCTATCTGGCTCGCCCCACCTATGATTTTACTGCTGCAAACGTCGTTCTGTCCCTGGATGCAGATTTTCTGCAGATGGACAGTAATGATATTCAATATTCCCGTGATTTTATTTCACGTCGGAAAGTTCAGTCTGAACATGACAGTATGAATCGTCTGTATGTAGTAGAAGGAACGTATTCTATTACAGGTGGCATGGCAGATCATCGTCTCCGGGTTCAGAGTGGACAAGTCGGCATGTTTACAGCCGCCCTGGCAGCAGAGCTTAGTGCTCAAGGCCTTGGTCTCAGTGCACCACGAATCAACTCAGAATTTGACAAAAAGTGGCTCAAAGCTGTTGCTGCTGATCTGATCGCCAACCAGGGTGAGTCTCTGGTTCTGGCTGGTCGTCGTCAACCCGCTGAGGTGCACACTTTGGTAGCATTGATCAATGACGCCTTGATGAATACCAGTAAAACCGTGAGTTATACTTTCAACCCCGACATGCAGGTTTCAAACCTGACCTCTTTTGTTGAGCTAACAAAAGCAATGAACAAGGGTCAGGTTAACTCCCTGGTTATTCTCGGGGGAAATCCAGTTTATCAGGCTCCGGTTGATCTTGATTTTGTAGCGGGACTGGAAAAAGTTGCTTACTCCGTTCATTTAAGTTCCCATGTTGATGAAACGTCCTCCAAAACAACCTGGCACATTCCCAAAGCTCATTTTCTAGAGAGCTGGGGTGATGTCTGCGGTTATGGCGGTTCCGGAATTATCCAACCCTTGATTGCCCCCCTCTTTGACGGCAAGAACACGATAGATGTTTTGGCCGACATGCTTTCCAAAGAGGAAGTTTTGGCCTACGCATTTGTACGGGAAACCTGGGCTGAGATTCTCCCCAAGGGAAATTTCGAGAAAGCTTGGCGTCGTGTGGTGCATGACGGGTTTACTGATGTAAATCGTGAAACTACAGTCACTTTTGATAAAGACAGAGCACAAAGTGTGGTTACATCGAGCGAATATAGTGCTCCAACTGCCTCTCTGAATAGCATGGAAGTTGTCTTTACGGCATCTTTCTCCAATTATGACGGTCGTTATGCAAATAATGGCTGGATGCAGGAACTACCAGATTCCATTACCAAGGTAACGTGGGATAATGTAGCTCTGATCAGTATCAATACAGCCAGAGAGTTGGGCGTTAAAAACGAAGATCGTCTGAAGATCAGTCATGCCGGAACCGACCTGATTCTACCGGTTTGGATTTTGCCTGGTTTGGCTGAAAACACCATCGTTCTGGAAATGGGTTATGGCCGGGACATCGGTCGTGTTTCCACAGGGGTTGGTTCTGATGTAAATATCTTCAGGAAAACCTCCGCCACCAGTATGGCCTCCGGCTTTACTGCTGCAAAAGTTCCCGGAAGTCATGTTTTAGCCTGTGTTCAGGATAATCATGGCATGGACGCTGAAGCCCTGGCCGCGGATGCAATTCAGAAGAGATTACCGACCATCGTGCGGGAAAGCACTATGGATGACTATCAGAAAGATCCGGCTTTTGCCATGGCCTTTGCAGAGAAAAAGGATCTGGAAGATTATACCATGTGGAAGGAGCACGACTACAGCAAGGGTGTTCAGTGGGGCATGGCCATCGATCTGAGTAGTTGTACCGGCTGTAGTGCCTGTACCATTGCCTGTCAGAGTGAAAACAATATTCCCATTATTGGTAAGGAAGAGGTCAGCAATGGCCGCGATATGAGCTGGATTCGCCTGGATCGCTATTTCAGTGGTGATGTGGAAGATCCTGAAATGCTCTTCCAGCCCGTTGCTTGTCAGCATTGCGAAATGGCTCCCTGTGAAGGTGTTTGTCCTGTGGCAGCCACTACTCACAGTGAAGATGGTCTCAACGAGATGGCTTATAACCGTTGTATCGGGACCCGTTATTGTGCGAATAACTGTCCTTATAAAGT